>JAPLIO010000118.1 GCA_026389055.1 Candidatus Melainabacteria bacterium
CAAGACGGGAGACAGTACCTCTTCACCCTAAAAGAAGATGCCCGCTGGAGCGACGGAACGCCCGTAACGGCACAACAATTTGTTGATGCTTGGCAGCGAATACTCATGCCCGAAACCGCCGCCCAATACGCCAATTTTTTATTCCCCATTCAAGGTGCAAAAGCCTTCTATGATAGGAAAGATAAAGATTTCAACCACGTCGGGGTTAAAGCCATTTCAGAGAAAAAGTTGAGGGTTATACTTGAAAAACCCCTTTCGTTTTTACCTTCGTTAATGGCATTACCTGTTGCCCTACCCCTTCGTGCCGATTTATTAGCTAAATACGGGAAACAATTTACCGAACCGCCCTATTTAATTGGCAATGGCCCCTACCAATTAGCCCAATGGAAGCATGAAGATTTTATTCGGCTAACCCCGAACCCCTATTATTTGAAATCAGATAAAAAAAATTACAGTCGCCCTAGCATTCTGTTTAGAATGATTCCCGATGCAAATACCAGCACGCTATTGTTCAACAATAAACAGCTTGATTTATTAGAATCTGGCACCAGTATTTCTGCGTTTGATTACGCCACCTACGCCAAGCACCCGAACGCCCATCAAGCCCCCATCGGGATGATTCAATACTTAGGGTTCAATACCCAAAAAGCCCCGTTCAATACCCCCCTAGCCCGAAAATCTTTCTGCCATTGCCTGCAACGAAGCTATTTCCCCCAGCTACTAAAAAGCGGACAAACCCCTGTTCGCAGCTTTATTGAACCGCATTTACCCTTCTTCAACCCGCAAGCAGGATTAGCGGAATCCGTAACGGCAGGCAAAGCCTATTGGCAACAGAATCTATCTGTTAAAGGCAAGCCACCACCGATAACGCTAGGGTTTAGGAACGGGTACGATACCCGTAAACAAGCCGAAATTCTGCAGTTTTTTTGGAAGCAAAGCTTAGGTATCACCGTTCAGCTTCAAAATGCCGATTGGAAGGTATACCTGCAACGCCTAAAAAACGACACGCCCCATCTGTTTTTACTAACGTGGTATATGGATTACCCCGATGCCGATAGTTTTCTTTCGTTATTCCATAGCAGTAATGGCAATAACCACACGCAGTGGCAATCTGCCCAGTTTGATAAACTAATTGAACAAGCCAGCCAAAGTTTAGACGCTACGCAACGGCAAGCATTTTACGACCAAGCACAAAAAATCTTGCTAGAAGACGATGTCGCCATTTGCCCACTATTTACGCTGAAGAAACTATGGGTTACTCAACCCTGGGTAAAAGGTATTACCTTCAATAGTTTAAATCAGCTGATGATAGAGAACGCCAGCGTAGAGGCACATTAGTAGACAAATTCTTTTTACCGTAAACAGGCGGGAACGACTGCTGGGTCTTCAGCCTCATACTTTTATACGGAAAAACCCTGCGGATAAACCCGCTTCAGTCTGTGTACATCGGGCTTACCCAGCGTATCTAATAACACGGGTACTACTTTATCCATTTGGCACACAAAGGAATAAGCCCCTCTGGGAATATCGCACCGCTGGCAGTTAGCCCCCGTCATGTAGCATTTAATGGCTTGGTCCGTCCATGTTTGGGTAATGGAATGGGAAACTTCTTCTCGTTCAGCAGGGCTTAGCTCCCATTCATGCCCAACGGCTTGGAAGGAAGGAGAAGGAATCACAGGCTTAGTTACATAGTTTTTAGGTGTTTTGGTGGGGGAAAGATAAGTGGGGGCAATACTTGGTTCTAACGGAATAGGGGCAGAAAGCTCCTCTAACTCAAATAAGGAAGATTGGCGAACAGCAGGTTGGGTCATCATCATCATAGTGGCAGGTTCTCTCTCTCTTTTGACTTTTTCTTGTTTAAAACTTCAAAAATAGGCTTCATTGCGTGTATGTTTGATTCTATAGAAATTTGATTCACTTGAAACCATCTAAACGAGTGAACTTGGCAAAAAATGGTTTATTTTAAAACCCCATAACCCGATAAGCTGAGTACTAACTAACCTACCATGCCTTTGCTTTTGTTACCCTTCCACCCTACTAACCTGCGATGGATACACCCAATGATGATGATGACCGACTATTCTGAAATAACCATAACGACACCGTCTTCGACCTTAGACTATGGTGAAGAATATGGCTTAAACACAATAGATGAAGGGGCTAATCAAGAAACCGCTTCAATTACGGCTACGCAAGTTTGGTTGTTAGATTGCGATAGTACGTTCCCCGCTAAACGGCTTGCCCAACTGAACCAAGTGCTTTCTGAAAGTAATATGGTGGTAGCTAGGTTGAACAAGGGTAAGGCTACGTCTTATCAACAATTGGAAAGCCATCTGAATACACAAAATAATACATGGTTATTAGCCAGTGAAGGTGCTTTGGCAAAATTGGCTAACAATAGCGATACGCTCAATAGCCTTGAAGAAAAAGCACAATTAGCGTTAGAACAATTAGCCAAACATCCTACATTAAATGGTGTACAATGTTTGTTGTTTAGTGAAGAACCATTATCAACCGCTAGTTTAAAAAGCTATTTGAGTGCAGGGGTTTATAAGGTATTTTACGCCAATTTATCTGTAGAACAATGGGCTGAACACTTAATTGGCATTGTTAAATTGGGCGAAAAACTGCGGAGTAGCCAAGCCTTTGGAAAAGAACAATCACGCTTAAATGAAGATTTATCAAACCGTAGCTTAATGATTGAAAAAGAGCTTTACAAGACACGACAGCTACAACAAAGTTTATTACCTTCCATTGTGGAAAGTAAAGATAGCCCTTCCGATGATGGGGGCTTGGGAACCAGTAAGCTACACTATTTAAGCGATAAATTTCGCATTAGTGGTATGTACATTCCGTGCGATGCGATTGGTGGCGATTTATACGATTTATGCGAATTTCATGATGGTAGCCTAGGCGTTATTATTACCGATGTTTCGGGGCATGGGGTACCTGCTGCCTTTGTTACCGCCTTGTTGAAATCAAGCTTTTACCGAATTACACACCATCATCAAACCCCAGACCAAGTATTGTTTCACCTGAACAATCAATTAGCCGCCGTTGTTAAAACGGGCGACTATTTAACGGCTGCCTACCTCCACTTTTTAGATGAAGGCAAAACCGTTCAATATGGCGGGGCTGGGCATCCGTATCCTATTTTATATCGGGCTAAAACCAATACCATTGAATTGTTAGAAGAAAACGGCACTCCTTTGGTTTGGGTGCCTGATATGCCTTACAATATGCAGTTCACCAATTTAGAACAGGGTGATAAAATCCTGCTGTTTACGGATGGCGTAACGGAATTGACCAATCCCCAAGAAGAATTGTATGGTGAAGACCGTTTGGCAGAATTATTGCCTGAAGTTATTAGTTGGTCTCCTGAAGGGGGCGGTGCCATTTTGGAAAGCATCTTGATGGAATTGTCTGACTTTACCCAAGGGCACCCCTTGGCGGATGATATGACGATGCTGATTATTGAAGTGTTGTAACACCAATTCGCTATAGTCTCTTATCGATTGTCGTTTCTAGCTTTAGCTGGTGGGTGTTAAGCATCTGTGTCAAGCAGCGGCTTTTAAGTGATCTCGAACCATTGCATTCAAAATCGTCAATAACTTCCGCATACAAGCCACTAACGCCACTTTAGCAGGCTTGCCCACACCCCGCAATCGTTCATAAAATACCTTCAACCGCGCATCATGCCGAACAGAACTCAACACCGCCATATACAACAACCGACGCACACCAGATCTCCCACCCCAACAACACCGCTTACCACGCCAAGCCCCACTATCCCGATTCTTCGGAGCAACACCCACCAACGACGCTATCTCCCCTCTCCCCAAATGCCCCAATTCAGGTAAAGAGGCTAACAGCACCACACTGGTCTTAAACCCCACACCAGCAACCGTTTCCAAACACGCCTGTTTGGCTTGAAGCGGTGCTTCTAAGGTAATGCGTCGTTTCAACTCCGCTTCAATGGCTGAAAGGCGTTGTTTTAAGGCGTCACACTGGGTGGCTAAATCAGTTATGACAAAAGGGTCTGTGGCTTGGTGAGCTTGCGTTTTGAGTGTTGCCAAGGCTTGTGTTGTTTGTTCTTGGTGCCGAACCAGTTCAACTAAGGCTTGCGGTGGTATGAAGTCGGTTGTTCGGGGTTTAATGGCTTGGGCGTAGTGGGCTAGTACTTGTGCGTCTAGCTTGTCGGTTTTGGCGAGGATGCCGAAGGCTTTGGCGAAGTCTCTAACCTGCCTTGGGTTAACTTTGACCACAGGTAGTTGAGCTGTTTTGAGTGCGAGGTAGAGTGGTTTTTCGTAGCCCTCTGTGGCTTCTAGGGTTATTTTGTTGGGGGCGAATTCTTTCAGTGCCAAAACCAGTTGTTCAATGTCGGTTTCATGGTTTTGGCACTGAAAGAATTGGGGGGCTTGGTTGTTGAGATAGCAGATGTCTAGGGTGGATTTTGAGACATCTATGCCCACAGTTTTCATGGTATGATTTCCTTTGGTAGAAAAGAGGGATTTGGATTTAGCCTTATGGTACGAACGTTCAAGTTCAGGCATCTGTTCAAATGGTATCCCTTGGTAAAATAGTGCTAGCGATCTAGCTTAACAGCGGGTGTTTGAACCCGAGGGGGTGAACGATCGACTAGCACTATTTTATTCTACCAACACATAAGGGGGTGCCCGAACAGGCACCCCTTTATCTTTCCATCAAAGGATTCCACGGATCATCCAGAGGTTATTTTAGGCGGGTAGGGGGCTTCGCTTTGCAGAGGGGTGAAGGTGTTAATCTTTACCCGTAAAACGCCAATCTTCCGCAAAACTTCCGCAAAATCGATCTTCCGCAGGGGAGGGGGTAGCGCAACATACTGATTTTATGCTACTTTATCTCTATAGCTGAACCCCTGATAAGGGTGAGGTCCGGTGTTCGAGTCACCGATGGCCCACCATTAAAACCCGAAAGCCATTCATGTTAATGGTTTTCGGGTTTTAATTTTAAGAACGCCCCCTGCTTGGGGCTTTAGGGCGAACCCGTATTGATGCTTTATTCAGGTAAGCCTTTTTAGAACCTCAAGTCGTTCATTTTTTCGGCATTTCTATACCCTGCCCCAATTTCAAAAGGCACGACTATGGCGGCAGCGTTATCCTTTGATACCAAGTTCATCCTGAAATGTGGTGTTTTGTCATCGATTGTCGTTCCAGTTGTTCGCTGGTTGGTTTGTCATGGGGTGCCTGTTTGGGCACCCCATGACACGCTTTTTGATTTTTTTGGACAAACTCAGGGGGTACCCCCCTAAAATCCCCCCAAAAAGCCACCCGCCTATGCCACCAGAAGGGCATTTACGAGGGGATGTTCTTTTTGCCCCTACTGTGGACGAAACGCCGTGCGGCAGCAGGGCAAACGCACGGGTCGTTCCTACTAATGAGTACGCTATTTAGTCTTTGAATTGGTATTTAGGATAAAGATAAGCCCGTGTGTTTATACACCAAACCAAGCCAGTGCCTGTTGTTCAAAATCCGAGGTGCTTTCAGCGAGATCAATTAGCTGGGTCAGCGTGAGTTGCTGGGGGTTTTGGTAGTTGAGTATTGATTCAATAATCGGAGGGGACAGAAGCGTCAAGGCGAGATACTTTTGTATTTTTCTTTTTCCTGATGCTTCGGAGCGGGTCATGTCTTGAACGCTGACTCCCTGCTTCCATTGGGTTTTGTAATGCCACGCTAAGAAAAGTCCTTGAATCAACTGTTCGTTCATCTCGTGAATCGATAGAATCCGTTTGTTTCGATGCCCTCGTAAAGTGGTTTGTGCTTGATTGTTAATGAGGATGCTGGTGCTTAAAATGAGGGTTTTTTGATCCATGCTTAAAACTGCTTGAGGGGGCAATTTCAACTTACCGAGTGTCTCATCTAGGGTAAGATGGATTTCCAGTTTGCCGATATCTTTTTGTTTGGTATAAATCACTTTGGCAATGGATGATTTCAATGTGTCTGGAGTGAGGTTTAAAAAAGC
>JAPLIO010000015.1 GCA_026389055.1 Candidatus Melainabacteria bacterium
TCTTGGTAGATGTGTTGGTAGATGGTTTCGTGGCTAATTTCCTTGTTATGCTTGAGTTTGAGCCATTCTGATATTTGTTGTGGACTCCATTGTTCTTGGGTAATTTTTTCTTCAAGGAGGGTAAAGAGCTGCGGTGTTAGTTTTTGCAGGTGTGGCTTGGTTTGGTGTTTTCGGGTGGTTGCTTTTTTGTGGGCTTGTGGGTGTCTATAGCCTCGTTTGCCCGTGTTTCTTTTAAGTTCGTTGTTAATAGTCGTGTGGGAAACGGCTAACTCTCGAGCAATACGTCTGTTAGAAAGGTTTATTAGACCTCTTGCATGACTCGATATCTGGGGCATCTTCGTTGTCATTTGCGGTACTCGAATTCTTATGTACTTCTATGTACACGTCAAATTCTCCGTTCCTCATTCCTAGAATCTGCACCAGCCTTTTGGCATGTGTGTATCTCCTTTTTATTGTGGTTAATAAAAAGATACTACAACCAGTGGCTAGCCGCTCTCCCCCTAGTGGAACGCTTCTTACTTGAATCCGCCTAATCAAATTGAGGCACATCAGGCTTTAGCCTATCTAGCACTTGCGTTTTGAATTCCCCCAGCACATATTGGATAATGTGGGGCTGTAGCTGGGTGGGAATATGGCGTTGCACCATGAATTGAGTCATAAAATTGTTGGTAGGGCATAACGGGTTTCCCAATACAACTGGCTTAAAACCTACCCCCAGCGTAACGGCTAAATTCGCCCCTGTAACGCTATAAGTGGCGTCATCATAACAGTGGGTTAATACTTTTTTAACCGAAGGGAAACCAGCAAACTGGGTTAGAAACGCCAAATAACAAGTTCTCACTTCGTCAAATCGTTCTTGTAGGTCTCCTACATGAATATAATCTGTAAAATTGGTGATGGGCTTGCTTCGTAGGCGTAAAAATCCGGGAAAGTTTTCTTTACCAGCAAAATCGTTACCGCCCAAAGAAATGAACACCAACTCAGGAGCAATCGCTTCAAATAAGGTTTGATAATAAGGAAAATGCTTGGCGTTGAGAACTTCTCTTAATTTCGCTCCGTTGGCACCTACTTTGTAAATAGCCACGGTTTTTCGATCTCGGGTGCAATCTAGCAGGTTGCCATCAGTGCCTAGGGGTAGTGGTCCATCGCCCCCAAAGGAGGTGTAGTAAATCCAAGAATCGCCGAAGGCTAGGATTTTTTTTGCGTTCGGATGTTTTTTACAGAAATTGAGAAAATTTTGAAGCCCTGTGGGGATGAGGCCCACGAAGTTGCCGAATTTTTGGAGTTTTTCTAGGAAGAGGTTATCTGAAAACAGGTAGTTGTGTGAATCAGGCAGGTTGGGTATGGGTTGGGTGTTGGTGGCGTTGGGGATAAAAATGCCAGACATGGGAAAGAGGCTCCTCTCTGGAAGCGATAGACTCTGGGGGATGGATAGAATGGATAGACGAGAGAGAAACCATGGCAACTGGAACGGTGCCATGGCGGGTACCGTGTTTTAGGGTAGATAAAAGTCAAAGAGAGGTTCAGAAATCAGAGGTACATTTATGGAGTGGTGCAGGTAGCGGTGGGCATTACAGAAAGGTGAACGGTATAATAATGCGGATACCTACTATTTAGTATGACAAACCATTTTCCCCTTGTCAATCCTGCTATTACTCCCCAGCTTAACCCCCATTTCAACGCTTAGAGTCTAACAAATAAAGCATAAAAATGGTGGAGGAAATCCTAGAAATTATCCTAGCCATACAAGAATAACAGGGAATTAACAGGGAAAATACCAAAAATCAGGGCTACAATTCGAGTAAACACCTAATTCATGATCTTTGAAGTAGCCTATACATAAGGCTTTAAAGAAAAAACCACCCTATCATCCCCCTTGTTTTTTTAAAAAGAACAGGGAATTGTATAGAAGTATCAGGGACTGTTTTTTACAAATCAACATTGAACGTGTATTCGAAAGTAACTGAGGAGAGGCTATAAAAAGGAAATAGAAGACTTAAATAATCAGGGAGTGTAAGCTGTGATAGGCGGTACAGTTCTAAAAAAGCGTTTAGAAGAATTGAAGTATTTATTGTAGAATTAAGTAGCTTAGATATATCTACATGGGAAAAAATGATGCCCTTAATCGACAATCAAGAAGAAAACGTTGCTAGTTTTCTACATAAGCACCTACAGGAAGATTCGTCTTTACGTTTAGTTTCTGCTTATTTTACGATTTATGCTTATGCTGGTTTGCGTGATCACTTGGCACAGTTAAAATCCGTTCGCTTTTTGTTTGGCGAGCCTCGTTTCATTCAAAAAATTAATAGTAAAGACGTTGACTATCACCCCTTTGAAATACGAGGGGGATGCATCAAGCCAAGTAATGCGTTAAAGCAAAGTGCTATTGCTCGTGCGTGCCAAGCATGGGTTCAAAAGGATAACGTCGAAATTAAATCCGTTAAACAGGCGGGTTTA
>JAPLIO010000216.1 GCA_026389055.1 Candidatus Melainabacteria bacterium
TAATGAGAATACGAATGGGTTGTTGCGTCAGTACTTCCCAAAGGGGACGGATTTTGGTATGGTTAGTGAGGCGGAGGTTTTGGTGGTTCAGCGGAAGTTGAATACTCGTCCGAGGAAGTGCTTGGGCTTCAAGACCCCCTTAGAAGTGCTACATGCCGTGGCTTAGCCGCTCCCTCCCTTGTGGAACACTTCTTACTTGAATCCGCCAAACCAATTATTTAAAGGTTTAGTTACATTAAGCATTTTTAATAGCCTGCCATTGTTTATTAAAGCATGGCAGATTATCATTCGCTTCTTCTTAATCATACCTACCTCACAGTTCCTTGTTCACCTCAATGTTTCGGTATTTAACCTAATGAAATCGCCATTGAACACCCCATCATCACCTTATATCCACACTGAAACGCCCTCTGTTTCTAATGTTGAAATAAAACTTCAACACTTAGCCCAACAACTGGGTTTCTATAGTGTTAATTACTTTTTTTCGGTGGGTGTACTGGTTCTAATGTACCCCGTTTCTGAAAAAACGATTGCTCCGTTACTCAATACCATACTACCTATTAGCCACGCATCGCTTTCAAAAGCCCTTCTTATTTTAACGGTTATGTATTGGCTACCTATTGCGTGGGATGCCACAAGACGGTGGCATGAAAACGATTTTTAACTCACTTATCTTTTTACTGACCTAACTGACCCTATGAAGCCCTGACTATTTAGACCAAAGACCAAGACCAAAAGGAAAATAACCATGTCCTATCCTATGCTAGCTACTGCTTCCTCCTACGGTAATAACTACAACGCCTACAACGCCCCTTTCTCTTCAGCAAGCAGCTATTATTCTACTGATGGCAATGCTTCTGCTAATGCTAGTTCTAATTCTAACTCCTACAGCCAATCGTTTTCAAACAGTAGTAGCAACAGCTATGGTAGCTTTAATGGCGTACCTTTCAGCTATAGCTCTGGAAACACCGCTCCATTCCCTAGTTTTTCTACGATGTTTGGGAGCCAATATGCTAGTGGTAATAACGGTTATGATGGTAATTATTATCAGCCATCCCAAAATTGTTTTTCACAACCCCCTTGCCCTCCAATGGATTACCAAGAGCCTCCTTTCACTTATTACCCTCCTACCCAACACTATCAGCAAGATTATAACTGCTACGAACAAACCCCTATTTACTTCCCAACCATGCCAAACTACGGATATGCCTCAAACCCTGATATTCCTTGCCCACCCCAAATGTCAGTGGCTCCGCATGCCCCCAACTATCCACCACCCCCCATGCCAATGCCTGGGTTACCTCCTCAAATTACGCCATTTGGTTGCCCTCAACCGCCCACTTGCCCCCCTGCTCCTACTTTTACCGCAATGACGCCTCCTAATGCACCGCCCCAACCGCCTGCATTTTATTGCCCACCAATAAACCCTTTTCGGTGTGATTATCCTACAGCGTAAGACAATATTTTAAATAATAAACCTTGAAACGGGCGAACATATTAGTTCGCCCGTTTTAAAGTTTTAACCAACGTTCTACAAAAACCGACATAGGCTTCCTTGCCGAGTGCCTCTTCTCGCGAAAGTTTCATCAATGGCTTGCATCACTTCTCTGCGTTGCCCTGCCATCCACTTGGGAGCTACCACATGTTTGAAATGCCCATTGCCCGCCACCCGATGAATGACACAACTGGGGTGTAGCCGTTCAATAAAATCCACACAAGTTTCAACGTAAGTTTCAAAACTCATACTTTCCCATAAACCTGCTTTGTATTGTTCGGCAATACGGGTATTTTCCATGGCTACTAGCATGTGAATTTTAACGCCGTTTACTTTCAATTCCGCTAATTTATCAGCGGTTTGCATCATTTGTTCCCAAGTTTCACCGGGCATGCCAATGATTACATGAATGCAATGGTCAATTTGTCGTTGCGTTGTCCACTGGTACGCCTGCAGAAAATCTTCAACCGTTTCACACCGATTAACTCGCTCTAACGAGGTATTATGAATGGTTTGCAACCCGTATTCCACGCTTACATAGGGTAGTGTTTCGCTTTTGTAGCTGGCAATTAAATCCAGTTTGGCTTCATCCACACAATCTGGGCGGGTAGAAATAGCCAACCCCACCACATCAGGATGGGCGTTAATGGCTTCATCGTACAGTTTTTTAAGTCGTTCAATGCGGCTATAGGTGTTGGTGTACGATTGAAAATAGGCGATAAACTTTTGGGCTTTAAATCGGCTTCGGCGGTGTTCAATATTGGCGAGTAATTGTTCGGTAATATTGGTTTTCTTGGGGTTAGTTCGGGAAGAAGAGCCTGTTTCATCGCAAAACGTACAGCCCCCAACGCCTTTGGTACCATCCATGTTAGGGCAGGTAAAGCCGCCATCAAGGCTTACTTTGTACACCCTACACCCGAATAATTCTTGTAAATAGTTGTTATACGTTCGGTAAAAGCCTGTTGAAGGGGTGGTTGCTAACGGGCGGATGCAATCCGTCCCTACTGAAGTGGTTATTATTGATTGTGGGGGAGGATTGCATCCGCCCGTTTCAACTAGTGTCATAAGAAAAGAGTAGCGTCCTATTTAATGAAGCGTACCACACCCGCACTGGCTGTTGTGTGTGTGTGGGAAGAAGGAATCTGTGCTCGTAAAGCCATTGGGGTTAGGGGTATCTTTTGAAAGATACCGTTGTTGTTGGGCTAGAAATTCGGCGTACCAATCGCTGGTATCTTCTAGTGAAATTTGCCGAACATCCTGAATAAACGGTAGGCTTGGCCAAAGGGGTGTGCCTGAATATTTAGCTAATTCACTGGCGACTGTTCTAACGGCAAGCGTATTTTTTTCTTCAAAACTGAGAGGGGTAGCTCCTTCGTTGATGAGAATACCGCAGGGGCTAATGCCTCTGCCTCGAAGCACTTCAATACTCATCAGGGTATGGTTGATGGTACCTAAATTGGGGCGGGTAACTACCAAAGCGGGTAGCTTTAAGTGCCGAATAAGATCTGCCATAAATAGGTATTTACGAATGGGGCAAAGCACGCCACCAGCCCCTTCTACCAATACCACATCATGCGTAACTTGTAGGGCTTGAAAATCAGCAATTAGCTGATGAAACGAAATTTCGTCGTGGTGGTCTGCTACACTGGGGGCAGCGGGTTCTGGAAATAGATAGCTGGTTTTAAGTGTTAGCTTTTCGGGGAAGTTCCATAACTTTCCTGCCCAATAGGCATCGCCTTCTTCAAGGCAAGTAACACCTGTTTGTACAGGCTTGTAAATAGCCACGGTTTTGCCTAAGGCTAGCCATACGCCTGCTATCCAAGCGGTTACAAATGTTTTACCAACATCCGTATCTGTGCCTGTAATAAAAAGTTGTTGCGGAAATTGTTCAAATAATTTAGCCGTAGAAAAGGGGTGCATTAGCAAGCCAAGCCTTTCATTCAGAACACTTTTAACCAATATAGTTTAACAAAAACGCAACTAAAACGCTATAACCTTAGATAAATGAAATCGTAACATCACCTACTTAACGGAAATCGACTCTTTACTTTGTATAAAATAATGATAAATTGTTTATAATCAATTTATAGACAATTTAACCAAGTAGCAAATAATTTTTATGTTTTTTTAAGACTTAATTGACGGGTTAGGACTTTTTTCGTTAATGATGATGATGACTTCTAATTTGCCAAATCCAGCTTCATTGCCCTCTTCTTCAAAAAAGGTGGTTGCCCCTTCTGCTAAACAAGCTAAAGCCATGTCTCTTTCGCATTCGGAAGTGTTGCACGTGGTTGCTTCTGAAGTAGATAATGATGAAGACCAACAGCCAGAAGTCCCAGAGGCAGAAGTGGCGGTTAAGGTTCAAATTAACGAGTCTTGGAATCAGTATTCCAGTTATTTGGTGCGTCAGCAAAAAGCCAAAGCCCAGCAAGATATTCAAGAATTATGGATGACTTTTCAAAAACAACGCGATAATGTAAAGCTTCGTGATGGGCTGGTGATGCACTACATTCATTTGGTACGGTATGCGGTAAGTAGATTACCACTGAATCTGCCTAGTAGTATTTCAACCGATGATTTAATGAGCTTTGGCACCATTGGCTTATTGGAAGCCGTTAAACGGTTTGACCCTAGTCGTGGATTGAAGTTTGAAACCTATGCCACCAACCGTATTCGGGGCGAAATTATCGACCAGCTTCGGAGCCAAGATTGGGTGCCTCGGGGCGTGCGTAAACGCAATAAGTTGTTGATGGAAGCCATCGCTACGCTAGAAGTGGATTTAGGGCGTAACCCTACGGAAGCCGAAATAGCCGCAGCGTTAGGTGTTACCAAGGTGAAATTGCAAGCCATTTTAGCGGAAAGCACCCAATTGTTACTTTCGTTAGATGAGCAGTTGGGGTCGGATTCTGATGGGTCTTCCCTTTCGTTATTGGATACGGTGGCTGATAAGGTAACCCTTCACCCTGAAGCTCAGCTTGAAAATGGCGATACTCGGCTTCGCTTGGCGGAATCAATTAACGCCTTACCTGAGCGAGAAAAATTATTGATAGCCCTTTATTATCAAGAAAACATGACCCTTCGGGAAATTGGCGATATTATTAACGTATCTGAATCTCGGGTTTGTCAGTTGCATGCTCAAGCCTTATTACGGTTGCGTCAAAAACTATCAAAGTTAATGGTGAATTAGGCGTGCGGGTTCTGTTTTTCGTGTGTTGGTAGGAAATAGCTTTTTTTGATTCAGTTTAGTACTGTGTTTGCCGAAAATAGAATTAAAGATGATACGCTTTAACTTGACCGAGTTTTAAAGTTTTTATTAAAAGCTTGAACTCAATAGAAAGTTTTAATAACAATGGCAACTAAACGAACTTTATCTAGCCGAATTGGTTCTTCAATTTACAAACATGATGTTAATTTTCATTATGAATTGATTTGGGTTGAGCCGTGTTTGGAAATTAGAGAAACCTATAAAGAATGGATTCATGAACATTCGCCAGGGTTTGAATTTGTTTCGGTTGCCAATTTAGTGGAAGCTAAAGCATTTTTAGATACCCTGCCTAAAACGGAACATGTAGTGGTTTTGTTGGAGCCGATTGGTATTGAAGGTGGAGAAGAAGCCTTAACGACGTTTGCAGAAGACTTAAAATCTTTTAGAGATTCTGAATTGATTTTCTTAACAGAACATGTTCCTGATGACTATATTGTATTAGGTAAAAAATTGGGTGTTCATAATGTGTTGGCTAAAAGTGTAACGTCTCGGTCAGACTGGCTGGAAAAAGAATTTGTATGGACGCTACACCCTTCAACGGAAAAAGCTATTAGTTTGGAAACATTAGTACCAGAGCCCACTTATCAAGAAACCATGACGATTGCCTGTAGC
Organism: Candidatus Melainabacteria bacterium; assembly: GCA_026389055.1. Taxonomy (GTDB): domain Bacteria; phylum Cyanobacteriota; class Vampirovibrionia; order Vampirovibrionales; family JAJTHC01; genus JACEUU01. The sequence goes on from JAPLIO010000216.1 coordinate 5,373, forward strand.
GATGATATTCAAAAGGTGTTTCAACAGACCATTCATTTAGTTGAAAAATTGATTTCTGAAGAGATGTCGTTTGAAATTGGTACCACATTGATGGAAGCTTTTACCAATGCCGTTTACCATGGCAATGTGAATGAAAAAGGTGAACAAGTTTTCGAAAAAGGTAGTTTTGTTGAGGCACTGGCACCCAATCAAACGGTAGATGTTACCTTTGCCATGAACACCGAATGCTTTGCCCTTTCTATTACAGACCAAGGCGGTAGCCTAACCGCCGAAGTGGTTATGTACTGGTTAGAACGCAACGTAACAGGCGAAGGTGTTTTTGATACGGGTGGGCGTGGCTTATTCTTAATGCACTGTTTGATGGATAGATTGCTTATTCGTATTATTCCTCAAAAGAAGACTGAAATATTCTTGTTTAAGGAATACAACGTACCTGAAGGTAGAACCCCGCTAGCGGGATTGGCAAATAAGCCCTTACTTATTAGTATTGAATAACTTCATTGGTTGCTAGCAAACCATCTTTCAAGTACCCTTACATGTAGCGTCTTCTGTAGTAGATGGACGCTACTTTTTTGTTTCGGGACGCCTGTTTTTTTTACTATAGTGTTTTAAATGATTCTTTTCGTAGGGGCGTGATTCATCACGTCCGCTCCACAATCCCGAAACGGATGCGATAAATCGCACCCCTACAGAGAAGAAATAAAAGAAATATTTAAAAACACGATACCTGCTAGATTGAGTTTTTTGCTTTTATGATGACTATTTCTACATCTACTTGCCGCCCTTCCTTCTTCGACGCTTACACCCAGCATCGCCCACTGGTAATAGATGGTGCCATGGGTACCGCCATTCAAAACTTTCCGCTAACCGCCGAAGACTTCGGCGGGGCAGACCTTGAAGGCTGTAACGAACTGCTTTGCCTAACCCGCCCTGATGTGGTTAAAGCCATCCATGCCAGTTACCTACAGGCAGGTGCGGATGTGATTGAGACCAATTCGTTTGGCTCATCTAGCGTGGTGCTGGCGGAATACGGTATTCCTGAAAAAGCTTATGAACTAAGCTTTGTTGCTGCCCAATTAGCCCGTGCCGTTGCCGATGACTTTTCCACAGCGGAAAAACCTCGGTTGGTAGCAGGCTCTATCGGGCCAACTACCAAGCTATGTACCCTTGGGCATATTGGGTACGATGACTTAAAAGCCTCGTTCATCACGCAAGTAGAAGGCTTAATTGTGGGCGGAGCGGATTTCATCCTGCTAGAAACGTGTCAAGATTTATTACAAGTGAAAGCTGGGCTTGCTGCCGTTACCGCCGTTGAAAAAAAACTTAATCGCCCCATCCCACGGATGGTTTCCGTTACGGTGGAACTAACAGGCACCTTGCTAGTGGGGTGCGATATTGCTACTGTCCTAGCCACTTTAGAACCCTTCCACATTGATGCCTTGGGGCTCAATTGTGCCACTGGCCCCAAAGAAATGGAAGAACACATCCGCTATTTATGCCAACATAGCCCGTTCCCCGTTTCTTGCGTCCCCAACGCAGGCATCCCCGAAAACCGAGGCGGGCAAGCCCATTACCACCTTTCGCCTGAAGGCTTAAAAGGCTATTTGCAAACTTTTGTAGGGCAGTATGGCGTGCAACTTATTGGCGGCTGTTGTGGCACTTGCCCCACGCACATTGAAGCCTTAGCCACGTTAGCTTCGGAAATCACGCCAGCCAAACGAAACCCCCTTGTCCAAAACCAGCTGACCTCCCTCTATTCCGCCACAGGCATTCAAATTGATAACCCTCCGCTGATTGTGGGCGAACGCACCAATGCCAATGGCTCGAAAAAATTTAAAGATTTATTAGCCCTTGAAGATTACGACGCTCTGGTTGAAATTGGCAAAGACCAAGTGCGAAAAGGGGCTCATCTGCTAGATGTTTGCACCGCCTATGTGGGGCGAAATGAAGAACGGGATATGTGCGAAACCGTTACTCGGTTTAATCAACAATTAGATGTGCCACTGATGATTGATTCCACCGAAACCAATGTGCTGGAAGCTTCGCTCAAGTTGATAGCTGGCAGAGCCATTGTCAATTCCATCAACTTAGAAGATGGGCTGGAACGCATTGAAGCCATTGTTCCCCTCTGCAAAGAATTTGGAGCAGCCGTCGTGGCGTTGACCATTGACGAAGAGGGCATGGCGAAAACGGCTCAAAAAAAGCTGGAAATTGCCGAACGCATCTACAATATATGCGTGCATGAATACGGCATGCGTCCTGCGGATTTAGTCTTTGATACCCTCACCTTCACCCTAGGCAGTGGCGATGCGGAGTTCCGCAAAGCAGGCATTGAAACCCTCGAAGGCATCCGCCTCATTCGCCAGAAGTTCCCAGACGTCGGCTTTGTGTTGGGCATTTCCAACATTAGCTTCGGGCTAGCCAAGCATAGCCGCCCCACGCTCAACAGTTTATTTATGCACTACGCCGTGGAAGCCGGCTTAACGATGGCCATTTTCAACAGTGCCCATCTCGTCCCGCTCCACAAAGTACCCGAAGCCGAAAAAGAGCTATGCCGTCGGCTAATTTTTGATGAACCCGCCCTAGAAGGACAAGACCCGCTCATGGAATTTATGTCATACTACCAACACAACGGAGCATCCGCCGTTACTAGCGAAGAAAAAGACGCAAACCTCCCCAAAAACATTGAAGACCGCCTGCAATATCGCATTGTGGATGGCAACAAAACAGGACTAGAAGCGGATTTAGCCTTGGCGTTGGAAACCCATTCTGCGTTAGCCATTGTCAACAATATTTTGTTGGAAGGCATGAAAACCGTCGGCGATTTATTCGGTCGGGGCGAAATGCAACTACCGTTCGTGTTGCAATCGGCGGAAACCATGAAGAAAGCCGTTGCTTTCCTAGAACCCTACATGGAAAAAGAATTGGGGGGCGATGATAAACCCGCCGAACCTAAAGGCACTTGCGTTCTAGCCACGGTTAAGGGCGATGTTCACGATATTGGTAAAAACTTGGTGGATATTATCCTCACCAACAACGGCTATAAAGTCCACAACTTGGGCATCAAACAACTGGCAGATGCCATCCTCACCAAAGCCGAAACTGAAAATGCCGATTTAATCGCCATGAGCGGGCTATTGGTGAAATCCACCGCTATTATGAAAGATAATTTGGAGCTGATGCAAAGCCAAGGCTGGAAAACCCCAGTCGTTCTAGGCGGAGCGGCGTTGACTCGGCATTTTGTGGAAACTGATTGCCAAAATGTGTATGATGGGGCGGTGGTTTACGCTCAATCTGCGTTTGATACGCTGAATACGCTGAAAGATATTATGGAAGCCAAAACGACTGGCACGCCGTTTTTAAGCCCTGCTCAAACCCGAAAAGCTAAGGGTGAAGCCCCACCACCGCTCAATCCGTGGGAAATTCCGCCGACTGTTTCAGAAGAAGATATTAAAGCCCTCCCCGCCCCACGCTCCATTGTAACGCAAGGCGTACCCGTGCCGAAGCCTCCGTTTTGGGGCACGAAGGTGGTTGATGTGCCACTGGAAGCTATTTATCCGTTCCTCAATGAAAAAGTGGTTTACACAGGGCATTGGTCGTTTCGTCGGGGGGCGAAATCGAAGGAAGAATACAGCCAGTTTTTAGCGGAAAAAGTCGAACCGATTTTAGCCAACATCAAGCAGCTAACTAAGGAACAAAATCTGCTGAAACCGCAGGTGGTTTATGGGTATTTCCCTGCTCAGGCGGATGGCGATAGCGTGGTTATTTATGAGGAAGACCTCAAAACGGAACGCTTGCGGTTTACGTTCCCTCGGGGTGGGAAGAAAAATTTGTGCTTGGCGGATTACCTTGCCACGGTGGAATCTGGCGTGATGGATGTGTTGCCGATGCAGATTGTAACGGTGGGGCATTGTGCTACGGAATACACCAATACGTTGTTTGCTAATGATGATTATTCGGATTATTTTTATTTTCATGGCTTTGCGGTGGAAATGGCGGAGGCTTTGGCGGAATATTGGCACGCCCAAGTTCGTAAGGAATTGGCTATTACGGGCAAGGAAGCGGGTAAGGTGGGCTTGCAGTTGCTGAAGCCTTCGGCTTATCAGGGGTGCAGGTATAGTTTTGGGTACCCTGCTTGCCCGAATTTGGAAGACCAGCGGTTGTTGATGGATTTGCTCAAACCCGAACGCATTGGCATTACGATGACGGAAAGCTTCCTTTTGGAGCCTGAACAATCGACTTCGGCGATTGTGTTGCATCACTCTGAAGCCTACTATTTTGATGTTACCAACCCCACGTCCGACCGTGATGAAATGCGGGAATGGGTCCTCTCCATGGCAAGCGAGTAGGGTAAGCTAGTGGTTTTGGGATGCTAACCTTTTATGAGGCCGAGTAAACCCTCAGGTGAAGTACCTCCTTATTTAGTTGTCAAACATACAAAACTTATGTAAAATAAAAAATAACTTGTTTTACTTAATAAAAAAGGTCAGTATTATATATGGCGGATTCAAGTAAGAAGTGTTCCACAAGGGGGAGCGGCTAGCCACTGGTTGTAGTATCTTTTTATTAACGACAA
>JAPLIO010000178.1 GCA_026389055.1 Candidatus Melainabacteria bacterium
TCGCACCAGCCTATCTCCAACTGCTTATGGCTCGAAGCTAAAAAACCTAACGAAAACTAGCAATGATGATTGTTCCGAATTTGGGTTACGGAACGTAACAAGTAGACCTAGAATTCTTCTATGGCAGAGGGTTCTTCTGCTATTGCTAAGGGCTGAGGTTTCTGCGTTACCGCTTTTAAATAAACCAAACTACTGGCTACCAATGCCATGCCCAAGCCCACATTGATAGACCCTCTCCAAAGCGGTTGAGACGCTAAAAACGAGGTAATCAGCAAGCTAAGCCCTATCATTACCGCAATCAAAATCCAACTACGAAGGGGGTAAACAGCAATCAATTTTTGAGGCTCCGTAAACTCAGCTAGCCGAACCAAGTTTTTGCTTGAAGCTTTGCTCAGCACAAATTTCCCTTTTAAGTAGCCAATAATGGTTGCCGCAATCAGTGGTAACATTAGTTGGCTTTGGGGCAACCCAGAAGCCGTCAAAAAATCAACGCCTCGAAGGCTCATCATAATGCCGCCTGAAAACCAAATCAAAAATGCCAAAATAACTAAGGGCTTATACCCTGCTTTAATGGGTAGTACCCACAGTGTTAACGGAATGGCTAGCATTACTAGCGGACGAATTAACGCAGTCAATTCAAAAACCATCATAAAAAAATCCTTTTTTGTGGAAGAATAGAAATCATACTAAAGAGGTTGCGGAAAAAGGTTTAGTGGGATGGAATAATGAGGCACGAGAAACGCAATAAGGGCGTTTACACCCAGTAAATAACCGAAATGAGTATCGCAGTAACAAAATTAGTACGCCCAATAGACCTTTTTCCGTAACCTCTAAACAACAAATACTCTAGTCAGTTTACATCAAACAAAACTAGAGTATCTGCGTATTATTGTATAAGGCAGGTTTGCTTAAAATTAAGCAGATGCTTCTTGCAGTTCAACAATTTGAACAAAACAACCCAATTTGTTGTGCTTAAAGGCAACGTTTCCTGCTTTTAAGGCAAACAACGTATCGTCGCCACCAATGCCAACATTCACACCGGGCTTGAATTTTGTGCCACGTTGACGAATAAGAATTTCGCCCGCTTTAACAAATTGCCCGCCGTAGCGTTTTACGCCCAAGCGTTTGGCTTTACTGTCGCGGCCGTTTCGGGTAGAACCTACACCCTTTTTTGAAGCCATCATGGCGTTCTATACTCCAACTATTAAAACAAGGTTGCGGAAAAAGACTCTATTAGGCGTGCTAGCGTTGTTACTGTGCTACTCATTCGGTTATTTAGTAGGCTAAACGCCCATCACTGCGTTGCTCGTGCCTAGCTATCACATCCTACTGAAAGCTTTTTCCGAAACCTCAAACGTAATACAATTAAGCTTTTGCTGCTTTTTTGGCTTTAGCAGGTTTGGCTTCAGCTTTCGTACCTAAACCAACAATTGATTCAATTAAAATGCGGGTATACCCTTGACGATGCCCGTTTTTCTTGCGGTAGCCTTTTTTAGGACGCATTTTGTAAACCAATACTTTTTTCTCACGACCGTGAGCCAAAATTTTGCCTGTTACAACAGCCCCTTCAACATAAGGAAGCCCAACAACAGACCCTTCTTCGCCAACAACTAGCTGTACTTTATCAAAAGAAACCGCTTCATCAACAGATGCGTTAAACGTATCTACGTCTAAATAGCGTCCCTGTTCAACTTTATATTGTTTACCGCTTATTTCTACAATGGCGTACATGTTAAGCCATCCTTTTTTCGTGTTCTGTGCTTGCTACTTTTAATAATAAAAGCGTTAAGCCGTAATTAAAACCAACTGTTGAGATTCAAGCTATCCTGCAAAAACATCCCTAGTCACTCTAAAGGTGCAAGTATCAATAGCTCTACATATCATACTTTATTAAGAGTAAACGAAACAATTTCTTTTTGCAATTAAAAATTATTGACTAACACAAAAAGCAACAAAATTGTTTTTATACTAATGGTAGCGTATAAAACGTCTTTCTCTATTTTTTTAAAAACCATTTATGAATTTTCTCTATACACACAAAAAAGGTAACCAATTTTTATGATGATGATGATGATGATGATGTCTTTCGCCCCAGCCAGCAGGGCTGGGTTAGTACCCGTTTTCATTCCCACAGGGGCTAGCCCCACCAATATTGGTATCATACCCACCAACCCCACGGTTAGTACACCACCGGGGGGGGCTGCAGGGTTTAATTACTCCAGCTTGAATTCACGGCTATTTCAATCGCCCATTCTAACTAGTTATCCGCAATTGGTTAGCGTACCCATTCAAAGCTCTTATATTGGCCCCAATGGGCAGTTGGCACGGTACCAAGTAAACTACGGGTTTTTACCCGCCACCCAACCTAACCAAATTACATCCGCAGAACAATTAAAAACCATTCCTGCTGCTTCTTCAGGTAACTTGGCTTCGTTAATGACGTTGGCAGGCTTTGTGGGTGCTGGCAACATATCAGGCATGAACAACGAAGGGAGTATTTTACCACCTGTTTTAACATTGCCCGTAGGCATTAGCCCTGGCGTGGCAACAGGTGCTATCAACACAACCAATGGCGGATTCAACTTGGGCGGTAGCACTTTGGGGGGCGGAGCAGGCTTGTTAGGCTAAAGTCTTTGCCAGTGCTTCTTCTAGCATGCTGGAACTAAAAACTTCAGCCACTAAGGAAGAGGCTTCAGCTACTTGCAGTTGCACTTGTAGCTTGCCTTGCTGGGTTGTTTTGGGTTTCCAAACAGAAACCATCAACCAGCCGTTAGCCAAGGGTAAAAACGCTTCCAACCCCGATTGATTTTCTCGTTCATACATTTTAGGTAGCCCTTGCGTTTTAAACGGGAGGGCTACTTTTATTGTTAGCAATAGCTGTTTCAGCCAAGCTTCATCCAGCACAAGGGTGGGGTTGTTAATACTGTGTTGATGGTGCCATTGAAAAACGTCTGCAGATGAAGGTGCTTCGGGCGTTTCAGGTATAGCGGTGGGTGCTTCTACCGTGAAAGCTGAGGGTTGGACGATGGCTTGTACGTCTGCTAGGGCTTGGCTGAGGGTTTGCAGTTTGCCTTTTGCGTTACCCAACGTACTTTGGCAGGTGCGAACGTAACCGATACCTTTTTCAAACAGGGCTAAGGCTTCTTCTAAAGGTAATGTTTGATTCCGAAATTGGTCAACAATGGCGGTTAGGGCTTGGGAAGACTCTGTAAAAGTAGCGGTTTCTTTGGTGGTCATGATTCAATGCCTCTTGTTGAGTGTAAAGAGTATGAGTGTTCTTTTAGTTTACACTGAACAACCTTGAAACAAGCAGAAAGTTTAAGCGTTGGGATGGGATAGGGCTTGAATTTATTACACAAATTCTTTGATAAGCGTAATCGTATAAACTCATTGATTTTTGATGTAGTATAATTATAATTTAAATTGTGCTTTTAAAAAGCTTTAGGAGTCCTAAAAGTTGATAAAACAAAATGCCTCTACAATAGAAGATAAGATCAAATTACTTGCTAATCAATACGCTACTACGTTAAAAACAAAGATAAATAATCGAGAGACAGAAATGATTACAGATGATGTTTCTCATTATCTGATTTATGCGGTATTAGGTATTGGTTTAAAGGAAGGGCAGTTAATTGACTCTTATCAAAATAAAGGGCGATTTTTATACAAGTACGCAGGATCTTTTTTAGAGGAAGCCACCAAATTATGTTTTTTAGAACGATTTCCCACTTCAGGGTCTTGTAAAATCAACAATACTTTAGGGTCTCGTCCAAAAACTTTTGAAATTGACTGCCTTATCGATGATAAAATAGCAATTGAAATAAAATGGCGAGATGCCACGACTGATGGCGACCATATTACTAAAGAACACACAAGAATTCAAGCAATAGCTGATGCAGGGTTTTGCCCTGTTAGAATAATGTTTTACTACCCTAATAGACAGCAGGCAATCCGTATTCAAAAAACATTGGAAACCCTTTATGCTGGACTTGCGGGTGAGTATCATTATGGTGAAGCAGCTTGGAATTATGTTAAGAATAAAACGACTGTTGATTTAAAGACTATTTTAGACTGTATTGCTTTGGAGAATACCCGCTAATGCAAAACAAACTTTTTCAAGGCGATTGCCTACTGAAATTAGATGAGCTACTTGATTCTTCTGTTGATTTAGTTTACATAGACCCTCCTTTTTTCTCTCAAAAAAACCATACTTTAAGCAATAGATTAGGTGATATAACAGCCTCTTTTTCAGACAAGTGGGACTCTTCAGAAGCGTATTGCTCCTTTTTAAGAGAAAGACTATTAAAACTGAAAAACAAGCTCAAAAAAACAGGCTCTTTATTTTTCCATTGTGATAATAGTGCCTCTCACTTAATCAGATTCTTGTTGGACGAAGTGTTTGGTAATACGCAATTCCGTTCTAAAATTATCTGGACTTATAAACGCTGGTCGAATGCCCAAAAAGGTCTACTGCCTGCTTATCAAGAAATTTTTTTCTACTCCAAGTCCAATCAATTTAAATTTAACAAAATTTATAATAACTATTCTCCAACAACTAATGTAGATCAAATACTTCAAAAAAGAGTAAGAGATAACCGTGGGAAGACGGTCTACGCAAAGTCTGAAGAGGGTTTAATTATTAGTAGCGATGAAAAGCTCGGCGTCCCCTTATCAGATGTTTGGGAGATACCTTTTCTCAATCCAAAAGCATCTGAAAGGGTTGGATATCCTACACAGAAACCGATTCTATTGTTAGAGAAGATTATACAACTCACAACATCGGAAGGGGATACTGTGTTAGACCCTTTTTGTGGCAGTGGAACAACACTTGTAGCTTCAAAATTATTGAACCGCCAATTTGTGGGTATTGATATTTCTGAACAGGCAATTAAAACAACGCAAAACAGATTAGACAACCCCATTAAAACCAGCTCTAAACTTTGTGAAAACGGAGTAGACTCTTATTATAATACTGATAACCCTGTCGCTTCTTATTTGCCAAAAAATAGTTATTCTATGGTTCATCGCAATAAAGGAATTGATGCTATTTTAACGCAAAAAAAAGAGGGCAAGCAAGTGTTGGTAAGAGTTCAAAGGCAATGGGAAAGCCTTGCCCAAGCGGCTATGTTGCTACTAAACGCAAGCCTTAAAAAAACAGAGGTTTTACCTGTGCTTATTATAACTAGAACAGATGAATTTCTTGGCTATTTACAAGCAAGCTACCCCTCTCTCTGTTTTCTTAACTCTATAGAATTACAGCTCTCTTCACTTGTAGCAACTGATTTACCTTTAAGTAATGAAATAAATGTTGGTTCATCTGCTAGATAGAACATATCCCCACTCCGAAAGACCTGACTACCATGAATACCCCTCAACCCGCCAGCAAGCTAACCGCTACGGAAGTTTACAACGAACCCTTCAACCCGAAGCTCCGCAATTTTTGTATTATCGCCCATATTGATCACGGTAAATCTACCCTAGCAGACCGCCTACTAGAATTTACAGGCACCGTACAAAAACGAGACATGAAAAGCCAACTGCTTGATTCGCTAGACCTTGAGCGGGAACGAGGCATCACCATCAAGCTAAACGCCGCCCGCATGGATTATACCTACGAAGGCGAAACCTACGTTCTTAACCTAATTGATACACCAGGTCATGTGGACTTCAGCTACGAAGTTTCTCGTTCACTGGAAGCCTGCGAAGGGGCGTTGCTAATTGTAGACGCCACCCAAGGCGTAGAAGCTCAAACACTCGCCAACGTTTACATGGCAATAGATGCTAACTTGGAAATTATTCCCGTTATCAATAAAATAGATTTACCTAGTTCAGATCCTGAACGCGTCAAAAAAGAAGTGGAAGAAGTCATTGGCATTGATGCTTCTAATGCCATTTTGTGTAGTGCCAAGGCAGGCATTGGGATTGAAGACATTTTAAAAGCCATTGTCGAACGAGTCCCCGCCCCCATCATTAAGGCGGATGCTCCCACAAGAGCGTTAGTTTTTGATAGTTATTTTGATACTTACCTAGGGGTTATTGCCTATTTACGGGTTGTGGATGGCACGCTAAAGCTAGGCGATGGCATTACCTTCATGGCGAACGGCAAAAACTACACCATTACCGAATTAGGCACGATTATGGCGGGCAACAAGGTGAAGCGTCAGTTGCTTACTTCGGGTGAGGTAGGCTATGTCGCTGCCTCCATCAAAGAAATTGGCTCCATTGTGGGCGATACCATTACCACGCAAGCCAACCCAGCTACAGAATTATTAGCCACTTACAAGCAGGCCGTACCCATGGTGTTTTGTGGGCTTTACCCTGTAGATAACGACGATTACACCCAACTAAAGGAATCGTTAGAAAAGCTGAAGCTGAATGATTCTTCTATCACCTACGAACCTGAAACGTCGGATGCTTTGGGCTTTGGGTATCGGTGTGGGTTTTTGGGCTTGCTTCACATGGAAATTATTCAAGAACGGTTAGAGCGGGAATATAACCTCAACTTAATTCGTACCGCCCCTTCTGTGGTTTATAAAGTGCATACAAACAAGGGCGAAATTCTTCACGTTTCAAACCCTGCGGATATGCCGAGTACCGCTCATCGTGAATTTATTGAAGAACCGTTTGTGAAGGTGAGTATTATGTTGCCCCAAGAATTTGTTGGGTCGATGATGGAACTAGCCCAAGACCGTCGGGGTATTTTTATCAATATGGCGTATATTGATACCAAGCGGGTTAGCTTGGAATATGAGCTGCCCTTGGCGGAAATGGTGACGGATTTCTACGATCATTTGAAGTCAAAAACCAAGGGCTATGCTTCGATGGATTACACCTTTAGCGAATATAAGCGGTCTAAGTTGGTGAAAATGGATATTATGTTGGCGGGCGAAGTGGTAGATGCCTTGAGCATTATTGTTCATGAAGATAAGGCGTTTAATATGGGGCGTGCGTTGACGGAGAAACTGAAAGAGGTGATTCCTCGGCAGATGTTTGAGGTGCCTATTCAAGCGGCTATTGGGGTGAAGGTGATTGCCCGTACTAACATTAAAGCCATGCGGAAGAACGTGTTGGATAAGTGTTATGGTGGGGATATTAGCCGTAAGCGGAAGTTGTTGGATAAGCAGAAAGAGGGTAAAAAGCGGATGAAATCCGTTGGGCGGGTGGAAGTGCCTCAAGAAGCCTTCATGGCGGTTCTCAGCTTGGATGCAGAGTAGGGGTTTTGCCTCCTTCAGTTGGGTTAAGAATTGTAAAAATCTATTGCATAATACCATGTGGTACGTTATACTATTTGTACAGTAGCACCCTGGAGTTAATTTATTTAACTTGCCTGCGGGTGCGTTTTTGTATGTTTTTTTAAGTTTAAATAATCTCATCTATGAAACCCTCTCAATCCGAACACGAATTACTGGAACTGCTCAATAGCAGAGGACTGTTATTAACTAAAACAGTCGATTCTGTAAGAGCTTTACGCTATTTAAAGCTCGATGGATACTACCGTTTATCTGGCTATTTTTGGTTGTTTTATGATAAAAGCCGATTACCCGAGCATCATTTTAAAATAGGTACTACATGGGATGAGGTTATCCATCTTTATCATGCAGATAAAGACCTCCGAAGGCTATTATTAGATGCTTTAGCAGAAGTTGAAATATCAATCAAGTCAATTTTAACTAATTCTGTTTGCGATACCATCAAGTTAAAAACACAAGAGGATGATCCTTATTGGTGTTGGAATAAGGTCTATTTTAAAACGGATTTTTTAATGCCTAAGCCCACACGGAATGTTTCTGGTTTTGATGATTTTCAACAGATATTAAAAAGGGCGGATTCAAGTAAGAAGTGTTCCACTAGGGGTGGAACGGTTAAGCTACGGCATGTAGCACTTCTAACGGCGTCTTGAAGCCCAAGCACTTCCTCGGACGAGTATTCAACTTCCGCTGAACCACCAAAACTTCCGCCTCACTAACCATACCAAAATCCGTCCCCTTTGGGAAGTACTGACGCAACAACCCATTCGTATTCTCATTAGTCCCACGCTCCCAACTATGGTAAGGCTTCGCAAAATAAGTCTCTACACCCAACGCTGACGCTATTTTATGGTGGTACGCAAACTCCTTCCCATTGTCAAACGTAATCGTTTTGACAGGCAAGTGTTTCAGGGCTTCAATAATGCCAGCACGCTGACGCTATTTTATGGTGGTACGCAAACTCCTTCCCATTGTCAAACGTAATCGTTTTGACAGGCAAGTGTTTCAGGGCTTCAATAATGCCAGCACTCACCATTTCAGCCGTTGAACGGGCTACCTTAAACACCACTAATGCCCTACTTTTTCGTTCTACCAAGGTAACAACAGCAGGGTTTGTGATTTTTCCCGACCACGGTGTCCGCCTCCCAATCGCCCAGCCTTCCTCTGCTTTCGACGATTTCAGGTCTTTGGCTAATGTCAACTCTACCGACAATTTGCCCTCGGGTGGTTTTACCGTTGACTCGTTTTTGGTAGGCTCTGCTTTTTCGACGGAGATGGGTGTACAGGGTTCCGCCATTTCTTTTATCTTGGTAGATGTGTTGGTAGATGGTTTCGTGGCTAATTTCCTTGTTATGCTTGAGTTTGAGCCATTCTGATATTTGTTGTGGACTCCATTGTTCTTGGGTAATTTTTTCTTCAAGGAGTGGGCTTGTTGGTGTCGGTAGCCTCGTTTTCCGGTGTTTCTTTTGAGTTCGTTGTTAATGGTGGTGTGTGAGACGGCTAGTTCTTTGGCTATGCGTCTGTTAGACAAGTTGATTGACTTGAGGCTGTTTATTTGAGATCGTTGGATGGCGGTTAGTTGTTGGTAGCCTTTGGGCATTTGTGTGTATCTCCTTTTTATTGTCGTTAATAAAAAGATACTACAACCAGTGGCTAGCCGCTCCCCCT
>JAPLIO010000127.1 GCA_026389055.1 Candidatus Melainabacteria bacterium
AGCCCAAGCTCCTGGGTTTTTATCGTCTGGTTCTAGTTTAGCAATACTTAAATCTTTTCCGCTAATGCCACTAGAAACCCAATCCGTTCCCTTCTGGCGTTTGAATTCCAAGTTACCTACTTTGCCTAGTTGCTTACGGGCTTCGTCGGGGTTTTTAACGTCAGGTATTTCAATCAGCAAGCGTTTTTCGCCTGCTCGTTGAACAATCGCTTCTGAGACGCCGAATTTGTTGACTCGTTGTTCAATGACTGTTTGCAGGCTATCCATAATAGGGCGAGTGATGGCGGGAACCTCTTTATTGGTTTGGGCTTCAAGGGTTAGGCGAGTGCCACCCACTAAATCCAACCCCAACCGAGGGGTATTGTGGAAGGCGTAGTATAGGCTTCCAGCAATCAATAACAGAACAAACATAAATTTTAATTGTGGGGTTTTAGACGCCATGTTTAGCAGTCCTTTCAGAACAACAACAGCCAAGCAACAAATAGGTAGTGCTTATTATTGTACCGTAAAACAGTCGTTTTTGTCATCCAATACCAATTCTCAGTTTGAACGTCGTGTTCTCTCATCGATTGTCGTTTCCGTCTTTAGCTGGCTGGTTCGTCAGGGGACTGCTGTTTGGCAGCCCCCCGACACCCCCCACAAAGTCAGGGGCAAGCCCCTAACAACCCCCAAAAAGCCACCCCCCTATGCCACTACGGGCATGTGACGGGGGGATGTTCTTTTTGCCCCTACGGTGGACGAAACGCATCGGCGACTGCAGGGCAAACGCGATGGTCGTTTCTATAGGCTGGTGTACTATCCAATCTTTGAATAGTAGAAGCAGTCCTTCAAACAGGGGAAATCACTACGGTTTCAAAAGCAGTTTACCTATTAGCGTGGCAGATTTACCTTGAGTTTGGTATAATCGACACAACTATGTAATTATTTACTGTTTCGTTGTTCTGAAGATTAAGGGATTTTTTCACATGTTCAATAAAATTGCCGTTATTGGTGCTGGTAACGTAGGGGCTACTACCGCCCAACGCCTAGCAGAAGCCGAATTAGCCAAAACCGTCGTATTGGTAGATGTAGTTGAAGGCGTACCTCAAGGCAAAGCGTTAGATTTATGCCAATCGGGCCCTGTTTATGGCTATGATACCAACGTGATTGGTTCAAACACCTATGATGAAGTAGCCGATGCCGAATTGGTGGTAATCACCGCTGGTATTGCCAGAAAACCAGGTATGAGCCGTGATGATTTATTAGAAACCAACGCCAAAATTATGCGTGGCGTTTGTGCTGAAATTAAACGGGTTGCCCCAAACACCATTGTTATTGTGGTTTCCAACCCGCTAGATGTGATGTGCCATGTAGCCTTAGAAGCAACAGGCTTCCCTAAAAACAGAGTCATCGGGATGGCGGGCGTGTTAGATACGTCCCGTTTCCGCACCTTTATTGCCGAAGCTGCCAACGTCAGCGTGCAAGATGTGCAAGCCTTTGTACTAGGCGGACACGGTGATAGCATGGTGCCTTTAGTACGCTATTCCAACATTGCAGGCATTCCACTTAACCATTTTTTAAGCGAAGAAACCATCCAAACTTTGGTGGATAGAGCCAGAAACGGCGGAGCAGAAATTGTGAAGCACTTGAAAACAGGCTCAGCCTTCTATGCCCCTTCTGCCAGCGTGGTGGATATGGTTGAAAGCATCGTGAAAGATAAAAAACGCATTCTGCCTTGTGCCGCTTACCTTCAAGGGGAATATGGCGTGAACAACACTTATGTAGGCGTGCCTTGTAAATTAGGTAAAAGTGGCTTAGAACACATTGTTGAATTGCCCTTAACTGCTGAAGAACGCGAAGCCCTTAACGTTTCTATCAGCGATGTGGCTGAAAACGTCGAAAAATTAAAGACCTTAGCGTAACTAATTAGTAGGTGTTTATCCACTAAAAAGTAGTTAATTTTCAACTAACTTTAGTTGATTTTTACCTTAAAAGCAGTTAAACCTTCCGCTATTTACAACAATCTCTTACAGTAAACCATTCTGTAAGAGATTGTTGCTTTTTTTAGCCCCCTTCACCTAGAGGAGAAGACGGAAGAAACCCTTAGGAAATGCTAGGCTTTTCGGGCGAAATATGGGATGATAGACCTATCTGAACAAACGCATTCAGTTGTCTATCTGCCAATCTAAGGAGCCTTGTATTTTTCTATGCCAAAACAAACTCAAAAATCATCGTCTGCCGTTGCCACAAAAACCGAAAATAAAGCAACGCAAACCATTCAAGCCGAAACAACGGCAACTCAAGTGGTTGTAACCGCTCCACCTGCACCAGCTACTACAGCTATTACTAAAACGGCTAACCCAGACCCCGCACAGCTAACAGGGTTTGATTTACATTTGCTTCGTCAAGGCAAACACCTAAAAATGTACGATAAGTTGGGGGCTCATATTGGCACCAACGAACAAGGCGAACAAGGCGTATACTTCGCCGTTTGGGCACCTAACGCCCAGTTTGTTTCCGTCATTGGCGATTTCAACTACTGGAATAGACAAGAAACCCCGCTCCAAAACTTTGAAGGCTCAGGGTATTGGACAGGCTTTGTGCCCAACTTAACCCAAGGCACCGCTTATAAGTATTACATTCAATCCGCTGCCACGCTACACGAAGTAGAAAAATCAGACCCCATGGGCTTCTACGCCGAAATGAGACCCGCCACCGCTTCCAAAGTGTGGGATTTAGACACCTACCAATGGAACGATTCCGAATGGATGGAATATCGCAGTAACATCAACAATAAAGAAAAAGCGATTTCCATTTACGAAGTGCATTTAGGTTCTTGGATGAGAGTACCCGAAGACGGGAACCGATGGCTAACCTACCGAGAAATGGCCGATAAATTAGTGGGCTATGTTCGGGAAAAAGGCTTCACCCATGTGGAATTGTTGCCCATGACGGAACACCCTTACGACCTTTCTTGGGGCTACCAAACCGTCGGCTACTTCGCCCCCACTAGCCGATTCGGCAACCCCGACGACTTCAAATACTTGGTAGATAAATGCCACCAAAACGGCATTGGCGTATTGGTAGATTGGGTTCCTGCCCACTTCCCCAAAGATATGCACGGGCTAGATTTCTTTGATGGGACGCACTTGTACGAACACGAAGATTGGCGGAAACGGGAACATAAAGATTGGGGCACCAATATCTTCAATTACG
>JAPLIO010000056.1 GCA_026389055.1 Candidatus Melainabacteria bacterium
CAACCGAACGAACCCTTGCCAGCACCAACCAAGTGGTGCTAGGGCAACCCGTTGCTCAGCTTATTAACACCAGAAGATACCCACTAGCTCCGCTTAAAAGCGATTCCCCACTACTTCAGCAAGGGCAATATTTCGGTTTTTTCTGGCAGGAATATCAACGATTTCGGCAACAGAACGGGGTTGTTCCCTTTGAAGCAGATGTTACCCCACTTTCGCCTCGTGCTAACAACCACGACGACGGGTTTGGTGAATATTCTTACAACGTGTACCCTGAAGATAATGGTATCGCTTCACCCCCGCCTGTTTCACCTACGCCTACTCAGCTTAAAGAACCGCAACCTGCCTATCAACCCATGCAACCCGTTGCAGAGTTTATGCCTGCCGATGTGCCAGTAGCACAGCCTCGTCCTAACCCATCGTCTCAAGCCTTCCCTGTTACCCACCCTTCAGAAGGCGTTTTCCAGCTATTTGAAGAAGCTCCTCCGTTTCCTAAGCGTACCTTAATGTTTACGCCGTTTTTTGCCACTTCAACAACAGACCCTGCCAATACCTCGTATCGGCAAGTTAGCCAACATTTGGCCAATGGCATTGGGGCGAAATTAACCAATCAGCCACAAGCCCCTGCGTTAATTGTGTTTAAAGGATCGGAAGGTATCGGGAAATCTGCCTTATTGCAGATGGTTCATGCCCAATTGGAACAACAATTCCAACCGAATGTTTCGCCAGACCAAGAAGAAGAACCGCCCTTTTTATGGCTGAGTGCTGGGCAACCTCACCCTGCCGCATTCCCCATGGAAACGTGGTTAGATGTGCTTCGGGGGTTATTTCACATTCCCACCGAAGGCATGCCTGCCGATTATGCTAGCCAACAGATAGACCAGCTAATTAACTATATTACTCCGCCAGAAGAAACGCTCAAAGCGGGCGAAGTGGCTAGAGTAATGAAGGCACTGTTTAGCACCATTGCCTTGCCCGAAGCACCGTTACCGCCTAGCACCGTAGCAGAATCGGTTTTTTGGTTGTTACGGCAGTTGGTTGCCCATAAGCCCGTTGCCCTCATTTTGGAAGATGCCGAAGCCATTGATGAAACTTCGGGGCAAGTGTTGTTTGACTTATTACAAATGGGTTTACTGCAACTGCCCCAATTGTCTATCGTGTTGGCGACATCCGCTCAACATAAACCAAACCAGTGGTTACAGGCATTTTTTGCAAAAACCAATACGCTACAATTAACCTTAGGGCATTTATCGCCCGAAGAAGCTCAAGAGTTTTTAGAAGCAGGCCCTTTTGCGGGGCAGTTTAACCAATTCCCTGCTACGTTCGTTCAACAATTGATTTCATTAGCAGGTAGCACGCCGTTTCAATTAGAGGAAGCCGTCCGCTACATGGTTTCAGCGGGGCAATTGGCTCAGCACCCTGAAACAGGGGCGTTAAGCCCTACCAAATGGCTGCAAGTACCTGAATTGGTTAGCAACTTGCCTGCCCTATTTCAAAAACGCTATGAAGCCTTGCCCCCCGAACAACAACAAGCCTTGGATGTCGCCAGTATTTTAGGGCCTCGGTTTTCAATGGGTTTATTTCAAGCCTTGCTACAACAACCTGAGGAAGTGTTTAACCAAACACTCAGTGTATTATGGGAACAAGGTTGGCTTCAACCTGATGTGGCGAACCTCATTGCGTTTCGGCACGCTACCATGCAACAGTATTTACGCCAACGCTTGGGGTCAGAAACAAGGCAACAACTGCATCATCAAGTGTATCAAACGCTTAAAACAGGCTTTCCTGTTGAAACGGCTTCTTGCGATGGCTTGTTGGCATACCACGCCTTTCAAGCAGACTTACAAAATGAAGCCATTCAAACCATTGAAGCATGGGGGAATAGGCTAGGGCTACTAGGGTGCCAACAAGGGCAAATTCAAGCCTTATGGATGCAAACCCAATGGATAACCCCGCAAACGACTCAAAACCACGCCACTATTTTACCCTATTGCCAAGCCTTAGAAACATTAGCGTATCCGCTTCAACTGCAAGACCCTTCGTTTTTTGCAGATGCCGTGGCTTATTTGGCGTACCAAGGTATTCAACAAGGCGTATTTGCCTTAGAAATTTCCAAACGCTACGAATGGCTAGGCTTATTGGCAGATGTAATGGAACAACGCTTTGAATTGCGAAAAGCCCTCGTGTTTCGTCAACTAGCCATGGCGTGCCTACCCGCTCATGATTACCCTAACGAAAAGGCGATTTTAGGGATTCTTTCGCTGGAATTGCTTCAAAAATTGGGCGATTGGGATGCCGTTCAAACCCTGATTGAAACCCACTTAGAACCTTGGTTTACGGAACTAATTGGTAGCGGTATGCCGTTCCCCATGGAATTGCATTCTTGGGTTGGGCAGTATCATCGGTTATTGATGGTTTACAAAACCCACTGCTTACAATGGCAAGCGGTGGAACAGGTTTATCAACGGTTACAAGCCCTATTGCAACGCTATGAAACAAGGTTGCCTTCCGTAGAATTAGCCCTTGTTAATTTAGCCAGAGGCAGAGCCTTCTTATGGCAAGGAGCCTTAGTTCGGTGCCAAAGCAGTTTGCCTGAAACCGAAGCCATCTTATTCTCACCCACTACGCAAGCCAACGAGGGTATTTCCCCGTTATTGCTAGAAGCAAGGGTAGAGTGGTTATTACTATACGCAGAACACGCCTTGCTTGGTGGTGGGCTACTAAAAGGGCATCTTCCCGCAGTGATTAAAGGCAAACTAGAGAGCCTGCAAGCCCTAGTAGGGGAATTGCCTCAAGCCCAACTATGGCTAAATCTGTTTGCCTCTTTACAAAACCCTCAACACTGGTGGGGATTATTAAACGAGTTATTGCAACAGCAATTATTGGGTATTAGGCATCGGTTTTTATGGGTGGGTTTACAGCTGGAAGGTATCGCTCCGTTAGGAGCAGAAGCTTGCTTGGCGTTAATTAACCGAGAATTACCCGTTACTGAAGTTAGCCAGGCTATTGCATTACCCACAACCCTAGAAACGTGGCAATTAACGCTAGCTAAAGGCGAATTACTGCTGCACCAAGGGCAGCTGATGGAAGCAGGCTATTGGTTGCAACGCTACTGGAAGCCCGTCATGCAGTGCCAATGCTTTCCGTTTATTGTAGGAATTACTTACTTGGTGGGTCGGTTGAACCGATTATTGGCGTTGGCTAGCCCATCTATTCCGCAACGCCAGCACTATGGGCAACAATCAAAGCAGTTGTTGCACCAAGCCCGAACCATGGCAACCAAAATGCAATCGCTAATGTTGGTAGAACGCATTGAAGCGGAACTGCAACAGTAGGGTTGATACAGTATTTATACCAATTCACAAATTAAATAGCGTGTTCTTTCATCGATTGTTATTTCAGTCTTTAGCTGGTTGGTTTGTCAGGGGATGCCTGTTTGGGCACCCCCCGACACCCCCCCACAAACCTAGGGGTACCCCCTACGGAGGAACCGCCCTAAACGCCACCCCGCTATGCCACAAGGGCATGGACGAGGGGATGTTCTTTTTGCCCCTGCGGTGGACGGAACGCATCGGCAGCTGCAGAGCAAATGCGATGGTCGTTCCTA
>JAPLIO010000055.1 GCA_026389055.1 Candidatus Melainabacteria bacterium
CGGGTGGCTTTTTGGGGGTTTTTAGGGGCTTGCCCCTGAATTTGCGGGGGGTGTTGGGGGGTGCCCAAACAGGCACCCCCCGACAAACCAACCAGCTAAAGACTGAAACAACAATCGATGAAAGAACACGCTATTTAATCTTTGAATCGATATTAAACCTTATTCCCACCACCGACTTCTAACATCAGTTGACTCCACGCTTTTAAGGTGGATTCCTGCAATACCAGCAGTTGCTTTTCAGCCTGCAAAACGGCTTGTTCTGCTTGAACGACGGGTTGAAAATCTGAAAGTCCCTGCTTAAAGCGTTCTTGGGCAAACCCCACATTTTGCTGAGCTAACGCCTTGGAACGCAACACCTGCAAACTTCTGGCTTGCAAGTTTTGCAGGGTGGAAAGTTGTTTTTCAACGGCTTCATACGCCTTCAACAAGGTGGCTTTATAATCAAACACTTGTTGTTCATACATCGCCTTTTTTGCAGATAAATCCGCCTTTAACGCCCCACCCATAAACAACGGTTGCGTAACGGAACTAGCCAAACTGGTTAGCAAAGAATCCCAACTGAACCAATTGTTAATTTTGGTGCTTGCCAACCCCACTTGCCCTGTTAACGAAATGGTCGGGAAAAACGCCCGCTTGGCGGTTTGCACATCCAGCCCAGCGGCTTTTAAATCAAACGCACTGGCTGCTACATCCAACCTGTTTTCCACCAGTTGAGCAGGCACCCCTACGGTTAGCGGTAGCTTTTGAAGGCTTTCTAACGAAGGTAAGGCTTTAGGCGTTAAGGCTTCCACCCCAGCGGTTTCACCTGTTAGCGTTGCCAATGCAACCCCCCATTGGAATTCGGCGGTTTCGGCATTTTTCAAGCTTTCCCGAAGAGTGGTTTCCTTCTGTTCCAAGGTGTTAATGGGCGAACGAACCACCAAGCCTTGGGCATAGTGCAATTCATTGAGGTGTAATTCCTGTTCAGCCAATAGCAATTCCTGCTGAAGCGTGGTTTGTTCACTTCTAGCCTTCAACCAGCTGGCATACCCCTGAACCACCTGCGAACTCAGTTCCAGTTGAGCTAACCGATACCGCAACTGTACCGCTTCTAAAGCTGCTTGGGCAGATTTTGTGGCGAAGCGTTTTCTTAGAAATGGGTCTAAATCATACGAAGCCGACAGGGGTAAATTATAGATATTAACCGTTTGCCCAGGGGCAAATAACCGAGGCCCATTGGTGGCAAATTGAGCTTGACTGGGGGTGGTTAAATTTTTCGAGTTTTTTTGTCGGTTGAAACTGCCTGCAATTTGCAGATGTGGCAGTTCTTTGGCAAACAGAGATTTCACATTGGCTTGAGCCACTGACACCGTTTGTCGTTGTGCTAGTAGCGTGGGGTTATTTGCCATGGCTTTCACAATTAAATAATTTAACTGCTCATCGCCCACAGCTTCCCACCACCGAAGTAGCGGAAATTCAGCCACCCAGTTCATCGCCGTTGTAGCAGATTCATTTTTTAACGCGTAGTAAGATGAAGCAGCAGCATCGGTCTGTTTTACCACGGTTGGCGGGGGGGCTATTTCGGGTTGCTTCCACTGCTTAAATTGCTGCTTAAACGGTAAATCAAACGCAAAAGCGGGTGCAACGCTAACCTGAACCAACAGGATGAAAGCCAATAAGCTGAAAAAAGAACGGCTCATCAATTAACCCTCTTTTCTAGCAACTGCACTTGGTTCCGTTTGCGAAGCGGTTTCACCTAACCCAGAAACGGCTCGTTCTTCGGGGGTTTGCAGGTGCTGGGTATCATCCGCCAAAGGCTTGGTTGCTCCTTTATTTAAGTAAACTTCCAACTGTTGCCCTGTATAAATACTAAACGTTTTCGGTGGATTAAACGTATAAATCAGCTGCAACACTCTAACATCATTGCGTTCAGCCGTAGCCCCTGTTAAATTTTTCTTGGGTATCATATGGGGTTCTACCCGTAAAAATTGAAGCGGTAACCGATACTGCGAAGCCCCTTTAATAAAGGCAACGGCGGGCATATTGTGTTTCACTTCGGGGGCTAGCACTTCGTCAATATCCACCCGAACTTGCAGGGTTTTCGTATCGCCCAATAAAATAGCGGTAGACCCTTCCCCTGAAGTCTTCATCAACTGAACGGTTTCACCTACCCGAATATTCACCTGCAACACTTCGCCCGCTTTGGGTGCTTTCACCGTGCTTTGTGCCAATTGCACTTGAATTTCATGTTGTTGGGCTTGGGCGGCGGTTAAACTGGCTTTAGCTTCCGCTACGCCTTGTTTGGCTTCATCTACATCATAACGCCAAGCTCCTGCTAAGGTTTTTTCCAATTCGGCTCTGGCTTGGGAGACGGTGGCTTCCATTTCCTGCACGGTCAACCGCTGGCGGGTTAATTCATTTTGATTCACCGCTCTGGAATCTTCCACGCCTTCAAGGCGTTCCAAGGTGGAAAGTTCTTTTTGTAACGATGCCTGTAACGCCGCTACTTTCGCCTGCAATGGAGGAATATCTTCAGACCTTGGCTGATGCTGAAGCTTCGCTACCCTTGCTTGAGCCGCCAATAGCATTGATTGAGCCGCCCCTGCTTGAGCCTGCACTGTAGCGAATTGGGCGTTTAACACATCGGTATCTAACGAAAATAGTGGGGTGCCTGCCTGCACAAAATCGCCTTCTTTAACAAAAACCTTGGCTACTTTTCCGCTAAAATTGGGCGAAACCGCCACAGCTTCATTGGCGGGTTCCACCATGCCCGTACCCGCAATAGCGTCGTTAAACGGGCGAATTGCTGGCGGACGAATGGGTTCAGGTTCGGGCTGGCTTAACGTTTGGTGCGTAATAAAATACGCCGTAACAATTAACCCAACAGCCGCCACAACAATGGTTTTTGAAAAGGGAAACGGTATCACAAAACGTGGGTTCATGGGGGGCATATCCTTATAAAAAGTAATTTAAAAACATTAAAATTGAGAGTCAGTGGGGCGGGAGTGGTCCACCTGCTGAATGCTTTTAATACGCCCGTCTTCCATCTCAACCAATTGGTCGGCGTATTTGTAAATTCTGTTATCATGCGTAACCACTACCACGCATCGGTTAGGGTCTCTGGCAACCACGGTTAATAGCTCTAAAATTTGAGCTCCCGTTTTCCCGTCTAACGCAGAAGTCGGTTCGTCGCACACCACCAGCCGAGGGTTGTTAATTAACGCCCTAGCAATGGCTACCCGTTGTTGTTGCCCGCCAGATAAATCCCGAGGGAAGCCGTTGACTTTATCGCCCAAGCCCACTTGTTCTAGCAATAACTTGGCTTGTTCAATGGCTTTGCCGTGCGGTTTGCCTTGAATTAGCAACGGCACCGCCACGTTTTCCGCATTGGTAATGGTGGCAACCAAGTTAAATTGTTGAAAAATGAACCCGATATTATCTCTGCGAAATTTGGCTTTTTGGCTACTTTTTAGTTTGTGAATGGGCGTACCAAACAACGTTGTTTCGCCAGATTCTGCGGTTAAAATGCCCGCCATAATACTAATAAGCGTTGTTTTCCCACACCCTGAAGGACCTACAATGTAGTTCATGCTACCACTTCGCAAATTCAAATTGATATCGTGCAATACATGAAGCCGATTTTCACCATCGCCAAAGCTTTTATTTAAGCCGTTCGTGCTAACGGCAATGGGATGAGCGGTTGTTGGTATTGTTGTCATCATGATTTTTTTACCCTCTAAACACGATGGCTGGGTCAATACGCAACACCTTGATGATGCTTAAAACCGCTGCCAATAGGCAGAATCCGCAAACCAATACAAACGTAATGCCAATTAGCTGAGGCGGGGTATAAAACGCCAGCTGGCTATTGGGCGGATTCAATAGCCCCAAGGTTGAAATTAAGCCAGACCCTATGCCATGCCCAATAATACCCACCACCGCACTTTGAACTAGCACCATGCCTGCTAGTGTTTTATTTTCAATACCAATGGCTTTAAACGTGCCAAATTGCCGAGTATTTTCTAACATAAAGGCATAAAGGGTTTGGGCGGATATCACCGTCCCAATAATCAGAACCATCAGCACGTTAATACCTAAGTTGATGGGGATACCCGTATTGGCTGCCCAAAACTGCATGGTTAGAAAGACGAAATCCCACAAGCCATAGGCGTGAAGCCCTGTTTGGGCTGTAATGCGTTCAATCAGCTTTTCAGGTGAAATGGTTGATTCATTCTTCACTAAAATAAACGAAACGGGACGTTTTTTTTCAGGAAACAGCTGCTGTACTTTATTCATGGTGGTGTACATAATGGGAAACGGTGAAAACGATTTTTGCGTTTCAAGCATGCCTACTACTTTGACTCGTTGGTCATTTAATTCAAAAAAATCGCCCACTTGCGGAGAACCGTAACGTTCGCTTCGCCCTTTGGCAATAATTACCGCCCCAGGTTGGTTGATGTCTTCGTATCGCCCTTTGGTCATGCCCGTGGGTAGCCCAATGAGGGTTTGGTCGTCTACCCCAATAATTTGCACAGCCCCTGTATCGCCCTTATCACTTTGGGCGGTAGCGGCGTGTAAAGCTAGTGGTACTGCCCATTTCACGCCTTCTACGCTACGCACCCTTAGCACTTCGGAAAGTTTCATGTCTACCACGTCGTTAAAGCTTGTGGCTTTTGGGTCTACCACCCAAATGGGGGCGCCTGTTTCAAAAATGTTGGAGGCGGTTCGTAACATTAACCCACAAAAAATAGACCCTTGTTGGGTTAGCAGCATCACGGAAAATGTTAAGCCCACAACCAAGGTTAGGAATTTAGCTTTATCGCCAAATAACATTTTTAAAGCAATTTGATACATATAAGCAACAGACCAACAAACATTCTAGCAGATAGTGAAAGGCAACAACAAACATATCAACAAAATTTAAATTACCACAACTAGCCCTGTAGAAACAACCCCGAATGCTCATAGACAACAGGAATCTTAATCTTAAAGCAACAACGCTAAAGGGGCTTCTAACAACTGTTTGACGTGGTTCATAAAGCGGGCAGCATCCGCTCCATCTACGACGCGATGGTCAACGGTGAGGGTTAAATTCATCACCTTGCCCACCACAATCTCATCACGGTCATTAACAATCGGCTGTTTCACGATTCTGTTGACCGCCATAATCGCCACTTCAGGCGGATTAATAATGGGAATGCCGATAATACCACCGATAGACCCAATGCTGGTAACGGTAAACGTACCGCCTTGCATCGAAGCACGATCTAACTTACCTGTGCGAGCCTGTTCTGCCAATTGCTGAACATTTTTGGCTAATTGATGCACACTTTGCTGGTGTGCTTGGTGCAACACGGGCACCACTAACCCTGTGGGCGTATCCACCGCTAAACCAAGGTTCACAAACTGCTTTTCAACAATTTTCCCCTCGGCTTCGCGTAGCTCTGAATTGAGGGCTGGAAACGCCAACAAGGCTTGGCTAACTGCCTTCAACACAAACGGCAAAATAGATAATTTAATGCCTTGGGCTTCCAATAACGGCTTGGCTTGCTGACGTATCGCTTCAAGCTGGGTAACATCAATGGCTTCAATAAACGCAAAATCAGGGATTGTTTTCTTAGCAACCAGCAATCTATCGCCAATAGTCCGCCGAATACCTGTATACGGACGTTGCGTTGTAGCCGTAGTGGGGGCTAACGTGGCACCTGTTTCTTTAGGCAACACAACCGAAGCCACGGCAGAAGCACCAGTCCCATTGGCTTGCTTGCTTACACTACCTGCACCCACCGTAAACGAACAGGAAACCGTTGGTTTTTGAGATGCCATAGGCTTTTCAGTGGTTGGCGATTGTTGGCGTTCAAACGCCTGCTCTACATCCTGCTTCGTAACCCGACCGTTTTCCCCTGAGCCTTTAATTTTCGCCAAAGCGATTCCCATGGTACGGGCTAATTTTCTGGTGGCAGGGGTGGCTAAAATCAATTTGCCATCCACAACCGTCTCTTCTGCTGTTTCAGCATCAACCGCTGAAATCGGTGCCACATAGGCTTCTGTAGCGTCATGCACAATGGCATCGGCAAGGGAAGAAAGGTCGTCAACAGCGGTATTTAATGGAACATCTTCATTAGTATTACCCGTACCCCACTGGCAAATAGGGCTACCGACTGGCACCACATCGCCCACCTGCACAAGGCGTTTGCCTAAAATGGCAGTTTTCGGTGCAGGAATTTCCACGGTTACTTTATCAGTCATTACTTCTAGTAGTGGGGCATCTTCCTGCACCAACGTGCCTTCTTCGGCTAACCATTGCAGAATTTCACCTTCTGCTACGCCTTCGCCAATATCGGGCAACGTAAATAAATCAGCCGAAGCAGTCGTTGTTGACATCATCATCATTCTTTTTGCTCCTAATTAATTGTAAGCCAATAATTCACGCATTACCCGAAGCACTCTGGCGGGGTGCGGTAAATACACGGATTCTAACGTATAAGGAAAGGGCGTGTCAAACCCGCCAACCCGCTTGACTGGGGCTTGTAGGCTATCGATGGCTTTTTCAGCAATAATGGCGGCAATTTCAGCCCCATAACCACACGTTTTTGGGGCTTCGTATACAATCATGGCTCTGCCAGTTTTCCGAACCGAATTCAAGATGCTCGTTTCATCAATGGGGGTTAGCGTGCGTAAATCGATAATCTCAACGCTGACGCCGTCTTCTTTTTTGAGTTTATCTGCTGCTTTTTGACAAATTTCCACCATAGAACCATAGCAGAAAACGGATAAATCCGTCCCTTCTTGCACCAGTCTGGCTTTGCCAATTTCAATAGGCGTAGCGTCGGTGGTAACTCGTTCTTTGGCGGTTCTGTAAATTCGCTTGGGTTCAAGAAAGATGACAGGGTCGTTACCTTGAATGGCGGCTAATAGTAAGCCTTTGGCATCGGCTGGGGTGGATGGGATGACCACTTTCAAGCCGGGAGTTTGGGTGAAGTAGGCCTCAGGGCTTTGGGAATGGTAGCCTCCGCCACGAATACCGCCACCGTAGGGGGCTCTAATTACCATGGGGCAGGCCATTTCTCCGCCTGAACGGTAGCGTAGTTTGGCTACTTCTGAAACAATTTGATCGAAGGCGGGGAACATATAGTCTGCGAATTGAAGTTCAATGACGGGCTTTAACCCATATACTGCCATGCCGACTGCGGAACCGACGATGGCGGTTTCGGAAAGGGGCATGTCGATGACTCTGGCTTCCCCGAATTGTTGTTGAAGCCCTTCGGTTACACGGAAAACGCCGCCGTTGAGGCCAACATCTTGCCCCATGATGACGACTTTTTCGTCGGTGCTCATGGCTTGCCAAAGGGCTTCGTTGATGGCTTGTACCATGGTGATGGGCACGACGGCTTCGCGTTGGGGTTGTGGGCCGATGGGCTTGGGTAGAATATCGAAGGAAACGGTGGCGGGTGTTTCGGGTTTTATCATGGTGGGGGTACTCATGGTTGGGCTGTTGACTCTTTTCTTAGCTAGAAGCGTGTACGCTAACGAACCTTAAAATCATACCACGACCTTGATTGAATACAAATAGACGGCTTTAGTTTTGTTTTTAGATCAATTAAGCTTTATTGTTTGTTTTTATTCTTTTAAGAACAGAAAATAGACCGTGAACCCAGTGAATTGCCGAATCCAGCTTCAGGGTTCTTGAAAAACCCAAATCCAGCTTTAAGGTTACTAAAAAAACTAAGCTATGTTGGTGGTAGCGATGCCATTGAAGAATTATGGCAAGTTGTTAAGAAGAAAAAACCTGAACTCGCTTTTAAAGACTTCATAACGACCCTGCTAAAGCTAGGTCCATACGATGACACACGCATACAAAGTATCGCTAAAAAAGAATTTGGTGTGGATTTTAATCGTTCTGATTAAAGCGGAAAAGCCCCAGCGTGAGCTAAAACCAAGCCTGTTTCATGCTGAAGTAGCTCCGCCTTCTGTTCTTCCAATTGCGGCGTCAATTCACTGTACACATCATCAAACACCGTCTCCCACGCTGGCGGAGCAACCTTGTAAGCCTCATCCGTCGCTTCATAAACTTCTTTTTCGACTGCTTCCCAAATCGCCTGCAACGCCTCATCCGTCATCGCATGATGATACTTTAAATAAGCCTCCAACCGCTGAATCGGGTCGAACGATTTCCACGCCTCCACGCCTTCAGTTGCCCGATACCTTGAAGGGTCATCGGAAGAAGAATGCGGATGCACCCGATAAGTCAACAATTCCAACAACGCTGGGCCTTCGCCTTTTCTGGCACGGTCTGCCATGGCTAACACGGCTTGATAAACCGCCAAAACGTCGTTCCCATCAACCCGAACGCCCGGCATACCGTAAGCAGACCCCTTAATAGCGATTGTTTCAGATGCCGTTTGCTTTTCAACGGGCAACGAAATCGCCCATTGGTTGTTGACGCACACAAATAAAGCGGGAGCTTTCCGAACGCCTGCTAGGTTCAAAGCGGAATGAAAATCGTTGGCGGAAGTCGACCCATCCCCGAAGAAGGTAACGGCTAATTGTTCAGGATTCCCCGAAATTTGAGCCGCCATCGCTGCCCCTGTGGCGTGCACAATTTGTGTGCCAATCACGCTGGAATAGCTGGCGAAGTACTTATCGGCGAAGCTCCAGTGGCAGGGCATTTGTTTGCCTTCGCAGCGGTCGTCGGCACTGCCGTATAGCTGGGCGGCTAGGTCTAGCAGGCTGACCCCTCGCCACATGGCTAACCCGTGCTGACGGTAGGCTGGGAAGAGCCAATCGTTGTCTCGCAGGGCGGCGGCTACGCCTAGTTGCGTGGCTTCTTCGCCGTGGCTGGTTACGCAAAACCCGATTCTACCCGAGCGTTGCAATTTGAGCGATCGATCGTCCCATAGCCGCACCATTACCATGAAGCGGTGCATTTTCATGATGGTTTCAAGGGGGGGTATTGCCCCTTGGGGGTCGAAAACTTGTAGGGGGTGTTTGGTTAGGCTGGCGGGCGATTCTGGGGGTGTGGCGTTGGTGTTGGGCGTGGTTGTCATGGCTTGGGCATCCTTCACTGGGGCAGTTACTGGCTAACTAATTTGTGTTTTTATTATGCCTCAAACATAGATTTCTACATAGCGTGTTCGGATTTTTTGTTTGTCATCAAAACTGTTGACAAACCACTCAATTCCATGCTATTATTAGTGTATGGATATTCAACTAACGAAACTTGCTGAAAAACAGTTACTAAAAGCCCCTCAACCCATTCAGCAGAAATTGAAAGACTGGATAAAGCTGTTGGAAGCAGAGGGTTTGGCTTTTGTTAGAACGGTTAAAAGTTATCATGATGAACCGTTGCAAGGTCAACGAATGGGTCAACGCTCTGTTCGTTTGAATCGCCAGTGGCGTGCTATTTATGAAGAACTTACAGGCACTCTATTATCGATACAGGAGATTACCCCGCATGATTATCGCACACGGTAATGATAATAATAATAATAATGAACAAATGTTAATTTCGGCTAGCGAAGTTTTTAAAGAATTGGGCTTGCCAGAAAGCACGCTAGGTAGCGTAATAAAAAACTGGCGGAAATGTGAATTTTTGACGTTGGAGACGGTTGCTAAGAAGGTGGGTATTAGCAAGCAGTTGTTGTCTTCTTACGAGCGGGATGAGCGGGTGCCTAGTATTGAGCGGATGATGGCACTTTCTGTGGCTTTGGATGTAGACCCAGTTATTTTTCTGCATTTTCGTATTCAGGATGAGATTCGGGCTTGTGGTTATCGTTTGAAGGGTATTGAAATTGAACCGTTAGACCCTCCTTCTATTGAAAACAAGGCTTCTTAGTTTACCCCTGCCCCCTGTTGTCATACTGAGCATAACGAAGTATCTCCTTAGCCTTTTTGGGGTTGAGGTTGGGTTTTTTTGGGCGTTTCGGTGTGTTTGCGGGGCTTTGCCCCTTCTCACCCCGCCGTTGCCCCTTGCTTCGCACTCAACC
>JAPLIO010000132.1 GCA_026389055.1 Candidatus Melainabacteria bacterium
GCGGTTGTTTCCGTCTTTTTTTTGGTTTTCTTAAACACTTGCTTTGAAACCTGTCCTTTTATTCTGCATAGAGATGATTTTTGGGACAATTAATAACGGGGCTTTTATTTTCATCACAATAACCCCACTCCTATACAACAGAATATGAAGCGATTGTTACATGGCTGAAGCAATGATTACTCAGCTGAACCCAGTGCAAAATACCCCGAAAGCCCATCCACCAGCTGTTGTAGCTCCACTTCCGTATGGTTAGCACAAACCGAAACCCGCAACCGAGCCGTACCCACAGGCACCGTAGGCGGGCGTATAGCCGAAAGCCACAACCCAAAACGCTCCATTAAAACCCCAGAAACCTGCACCACTAAAGCGTTTTCCCCCAACGTAATAGGGATAATTTGGCTCTCACTTTTTGGCACCAAATAAGGAACCAACCGACCATCCAACAGCGTTTGCAATTGCGTTTGCAACCAAGCCACATTTTGCCATAAAGCCTCTCTATGATTGGGTTCTGACCGTACCACGCCAATCGCCGCCAAGTTCGCCGCCACCACGCTAGGAGGCATAGCCGTGGTGTAAATAAACCCCCGAGCCTTATTCGTCAACCAATCCACCAACGCCTGAGACCCAGCCACATAGCCCCCAAACGACCCCAACCCCTTGCTAAACGTACCCATTTGCACGGCAATATGTTGCGAAACCCCAAAGTGTTCTGCCAAACCGCTAGCCCGTTGCGAACCAAACAAGCCTGAGGCATGGGCTTCATCGAGGATAATTTCCGCCCCGTAGCGGTGTGCTAAACCAACAAGGGCGGGCAAATCCACCCAATCGCCATCCATGGAAAAGAGGCTATCGGTTACAATCCATTTTGTGCCAGAAACCTTGCCCTCCAAGGCTTTGAGGCGGGCTTCCAAGTGGTTCATATCGGCGTGTTTATAGCGAATGGTGGTTGCTTCCGCTAATCTGCACCCATCCACCAAGCTAGCGTGATTCCATTTATCCGCCAAAATGACATCTTCTTTTTGGCAGAGGGCTTGGAGGAGGGAGATATTTGCTTGATACCCCGAGCTGAAAACGAGTGCTGATTCCGTGTTTTTATAGCTAGCCACGGCGGATTCTAGGGCTAGATGCAGGTTTTTCGTGCCTGAAACCAATCGGGAAGATTGCCCGCCTGTACCGAATTGGTCGATGGCTGCGATGGCGGCTTGTTTGAGTTTGGGGTGTTGGGAAAGCCCGAGGTAATCGTTACTAGAAAAATTGATGAACGGTTTTTCATCAAATGCTCGGAGGGTTCGGCGGGCGTGGGTGGCTTCCAGCGTGGCAAGCCCGCCGAGGAGTTTAGATTGCAGGGGGGAGTTTAGGTGGTTCAAGGGGTTTGGGCTTCCAATTGGGATTTTGGGCAGTTTCAGCATTTACCATACCAAAAAATCGATTAAAGTGCTGAAACGATTGTGATATAATACGATAGTAAGGGTTTAAATAATAAGGAAATGGCATTCAATGGTTTTAGAGGCAAGTACTCGGTATTTAATAGATACCATTTTAACCAACAAACGGTGGTGTTTAGATAGTGGTAGCAAAGACCGTAACGTCTTTTTAGAAGAACCTAAAAAGCACCATAAGGCACTGCTAAAAGGCAAACGCCCTGATTATGTTCTCTATCGTTCAGGGACAGACCAAGTATTAGCCATTATTGAAGCCAAAAAAGGCGGAGAACCCCTAGAACAAGCCTTAGAACAAGGTACGCAATACGCCAAAGTCTTAAATGCTCCGCTGGTGTTTGCTATGAATAACCGTTCTGCCATGACTCGATATGTGGGTGAAGGGGTAGGGTATGGGCAAGAATTGATACTCAACGGTAAAGAAGTTCGTGAGCTATTAAGAGAAAAAGAATGCCTCAAGTTTTTAGAAGAACAAAGTAACGATGTTTACACCATTCCTAAGGAAGTTATTAAATCTCGGCAAGAACTGATTGGTATTTTCGCTAGCTTAAACGATGCACTTCGCAGAGAAGGATTAAGAGCAGGACTTGAACGCTTTAGCGAATTTGCTAACGTGCTATTCTTGAAATTGCTTTGTGAAAACGAAGAAGACCGGTTTACTTGGTGGGCTGACCTTAAAGGTACTAGCGATGCGTTTTTAATAGATGCTTTTAACACCTGTATGGCTAGGTTGGAAGATAAATACGGCGGTAATGTTTTTGAATCGTTAAATATTAAAGACCCACAAACATTGAAAACAATTATTCACCGCTTAGATACGCTTCAATTGAGTGAAATAGGGTCTGACGTTAAGGGGGATGCGTTTGAATATTTCATTAAAGCCAGTACTTCCAATAAAAATAATGATTTAGGGGAATACTTCACCCCAAGGCATATTGTTAGGGCGATGGTTAATTTAGTTGCTCCTAAATATGGTGAAACCGTTTATGACCCCTTCTGTGGTACAGGGGGCTTTTTAACCGAAAGTTATAATTACATTCGTGAAAATAGCCTGATTGATACGGCTGAAAAAACAGAATTTTTAAAGCATCATACGCTTTATGGTACAGAAATTACAACGAACGCGCGTATCGCTAAAATGAGTATGATATTGCATGGCGATGGGCATTCAGGGGTTACTCAACAAAATACCTTATTAAACCCTGTTGATCAGAAATATGATGTGATTATTACGAATATCCCATTTTCCTTAAAAGATGTTGGGGTTGAAAGTCAACTTTATCAAAATGGTTTAGCAAAAAATAGAGGGGATGGGGTTTGTTTGCTACACTGTTTAAGAGCTTTAAAACCGGGTGGCAGAATGGCTGTAGTTGTACCAGAAGGCGTTCTGTTTAGAAAAGATATGCAACAAGTACGCCAGTTTTTAAAAGACCATGCGGATTTACAAGCCATTGTTTCGTTACCCCAAGGGGTTTTTAACCCTTATACGGCTGTTAAAACATCTATCTTATATTTTGTGAATGCCCACAAACCCCAGGGGAAGCCTAATTATTGGTTCTTCAAAGTAGAAAATGATGGATATAGTTTAGATGCTCATCGTAGACCATTAAAAGGTATCAACGATTTATATAAATTAGAACGTACCAATATCCAAAAAGCTGAAAGAGAAAATAAGCTAGAAATTCTAAAAGAATCAGGATTTTTAGTGGGTACGACTAAAAAAACCACTTGGATAGTTAGCTCATTAGAATCAGAACAAAAAACCGCCGATATTAAATCTTTAGAAAATCTTGTAGCAGATAAAATAATTTCTGTAGCAAAAGGAAAAATGATTACAAAAGAAACAGCTAACACTTCGGGTAGTATTCCTGTTATTGCAGGTGGACAAAGCTCTCCCTATAATCATGATTGCTCTAATACAGTTCAAACCCCTTGTATTACAATGAGTGCTTCAGGTGCTTATTCGGGGTACATCTGGTATCACGATACCGCTATTTGGGCTTCTGATTGTACTGTCCTTTACAGTGATGATAGTATTTTGAGAACAAAATACTTGTACCATTTTCTAAAATATTCACAAGCAAGTATCTACAGTTTACAACGAGGCTCTGGTCAACCGCATGTTTACTGGAAAGATATTGATTCTTTTAGCCTACCTGTGTGTTCTGTTAAACAACAAGACGCTATCGTCCAAGAATTGGAGAGATATGATACGATTATTCGATCTGCTCAAACGATTTTAGATACTTGGAAACCCGAAATACAAATAAACCCTGATTGGGCAACGGTTACTTTAGGAGAGGTAACTACTATTGAGTCAGGTGGAACTCCCAGTACACAAGAAAATACTTACTGGGAGGATGGTACAATTCCTTGGGTTACATTAGTTGATATGAAACGTCCTTATCTGACCCAAACAGAGCGTCAAATATCAGAAAAAGGATTGAAAAATTCTAGTGCTAAATTATTACCTCTAAATACGGTTGTGTTCTCATCACGAGCTACTATTGGTCGTATTGCCATATCAAAAGTACCTTTGACAACGAATCAAGGTTTTAAGAATTTTATTTGTACAGATAGAATTCTACCAGAGTATTTATACTATATACTGAAGCAGGATGTCATAAAAAAGGAAATTGAAACCTTGGCATCAGGAACGACTTATTTAGAAATTAGTAAAACAGATATAGCTGGGGTATTTATTCCTCTTCCCTCTCTTGCTGAACAACAAGTGATTGTGGATGAATTAGAAGCCCAACGCACCCTCATTGAACAACAAAAACAAGTCATTGAAACATTTACTGCCAAAAAAGAGCAACGATTGAAAGAGATTTTCGGTTAGTTGATTTGAACTACTCCACCCAGCCGAAGCGTTCGAGGGGCCAAAAGCGAACCCAAGCACGACCAATCACACGGTCTTTGGGGAGGAAGCCCCAAAATCGGCTATCCAAGCTATGGTTGCGGTTATCACCCATCATAAAATAATGGTCTTTCGGCACCACCACTTCCCCACAAAACAACTCCATCTTCGTACAAGAAGCCGCCACTTCCGCCGTGTAAGGCTCATTCAACCGCTCACCATTAATATAAACCCCATCATTCGGCTTCACATTAATCGTATCGCCCGGCAAGCCCACCAGCCGCTTAATATAAGCCACATCAATATTCGCCTCCTTCGGGTAAAAGCCCGAAAACCCAGTCGCCCGAAGATAAAGACTCCAAGGGTCAAACTTCAACGTCGTTATCGGTTCAGGCGGATAAAAAACCAAAATATCGCCCCGCTGAAACGGGCGAACCCAATGGCTCATTTTCTCAATAGCAATTCTATCCTGCACCTGCAAGCCCGGTAACATACTTTCAGAGGGTATCAACCGAGGTTCAAAAAAGCCCTGACGCAGAATAATCAACGCCAAGCTAACCGTAATCACAAACTGAACAGTCTCTTTCGTCAAAAAGCCAATCATTCTAGGCAAATGAGTCGCCTTCACAATAGCCCCAGCCTTGCTGATATTATCAGTCGTTAAATCCACCGCCTGTAACAAAGGTCGCCATTCGGGCACATCCAACTGTTGGATAGCATGCAACCAATCTTCCCATTCAATATGGGTAGCTTGGCGTTGATGAGCCATATAATTAGCATTCAACCAAACCTTAGATTGAGGCTGAAAGGCTTCCAAGGTTTCACGGTCTGGCGGAAAATCTAAAAACAACAACGATAACGCAAATCGCCCCAGCAAATTAGGGAGCGATTGAACCCAGTGAGCAAGCCGACTTTGAAAATCTGTTTTAATGGTAGACAATAACTGCTGTTGTAACGCAGTAACCCAACTAGCCTGTTGCGGTTTAGATAACCCCAACTGTTGCCACCAACAACTAAGCGTAGAAAACGGGTCTGCCCCCATTAGGGAGCCTAAAATCCAAGCCGTGTCTGAAAGGGGTAAGCCAACATCCACACACCATTGGGTGGCTTTTAATAAGGCAATTTCCAAGGCTTCACACAACGGTAAATAAGGCATGGCAACCGAAGGTTGAAGGGGGTTGCCGCCATGTTGAAAGGCATCTAACGGAGGGAAGGTTGCCATAGAAGCATTATGGTTAGGTAAAGTGGGGTTTGGCATTCAGGTATTCAATCATTTCCAACAAGTAAAAAACTATAGTAGTTTTATTCTACTGTAAGTACGGCAAACTAGCAAAGTATTCTAAAGTTGGGGTTTACATCATCGGCGGGACACCACGGGGGGTGTCCCCTACCGAGGGAGGATGTTCAGATTACCGTAGGGGCGGTACCTCCGTGTACGCCCGCCTGAGATGTAAAGCTAAATACGCTATTCAACAGATCAATGAATATAATTAAGGGTTTTATAATTGCCCTCAAGTTATGATGATACCGTGCCGATAAGAGGAGTAATGCTTATCTAAAGCTTTTTTATGTTTCAATCCACTATACTATAGGATGATTTTATGATATGCTTAAACCAGCAACCAGCAACCAGCAACCAGCAACCAGCAACCAGCAACCAGCAACCAGCAACCAGCAACCAGCAACCAGCAACCAACCAGCAACCAGCAACCAGCAACCAGCAACCAGCAACCAGCAACCAGCAACCAGCAACCAGCAACCAGCGTAAGCTAGGCTTTACCTTATCTGAACTACTAGTTAGTTTAGCCGTTTTGGGGTTAATAGCAGGGTTGACTGTTCCTTCTGTTGTCAATTCGGTAGATATTAGCAGGCAAAAAGCCGTGCTAAAAGAAGACATTCAAGCCATCAGTCAGATTATTCAAGAAGGCTACTTGGATGGTACGTTTGCAGGCATCAGCAACTGGAGCGTTCTTAATACAACCGACCCCATTGTACAGTATTTCACCAGTAAACTGGGTGGGGTAGTACGACAATGCCCTCGGGGAACAGTGGCTCCGCCCTGTAATATAAGGCACGGTTCTAGTGCCCCAAGTCATGCATACAATGATCATTCTGCACGGTGGGTGATGAGTAACGGTACCACTCTCTCTCTCCTTGGGGCAGGTTACACAAACGCTAATTTTATACTGTTTACCCTCAATAGTAAACCTCAATTAAACGATGGTGTTGGCCAACCAGTGGCTGTCGTTTGTAACGTTTCTGATAGTCCTGCTCTTTTGGCTCTTTACGGTACTTCTACTCTAAAACCAGCCCAATGTGGCCCTTGGTGGCCGCCTGATCCTAGTAACCCCATAACAGGGTCGCTATTTAGCTAATTTATAGCTATTCCCAAACTGATACCCATTCTCATACCCATGCAAAGTTTGAATAGCGTGTTCTTTCATCGATTGTTGTTTCAGTCTTTAGCTGGTGGGTTTGAGGTTGGAGATTTCAGTAAAATCTAGGAAAATTAGGAGGGCAGATTTTCTGTCAGATGGTAAGGGTGAGCCATAAAAAACCTTGGCTTTTTAAGGGATTCTTGGGTAAACTATTGATAGCTAGTACAAGCCCACCTTAAACTGTTAATCGGTATTATTGAAGGAACTATTTTGGGAACATCACCACCCCCTACCTCCCTAAAATTTCATAAAATAGGCGAACAACTCATTCCTGTTACCCCAACAGACCCTAACGAAAGTACCATTTCTAAAGGATTACTACCCTATTGCTTCAAAGTGCCTACCTTGGAACAAAGCCTAGGGCTACTGAATGGGCTTTGCAAATTTGAAGACCCACTGCTTCGGTTACAGGGCAGCCTAAAAGACTGGTTGCTCAAGCTATGGGTGCCTCCCAAACCAACCGTTCATTCCCCCAAAGAATGGTCAACCTCTCTCTGTTTACAAGTGGTAAAAGCCTTGCTGGAAGCCCAATCTGGTACACCACCGCAAGCTATTGAGAATCAACCGTTTCATCAATTTGTTTGGCAGTGGGAACAACAACAATGCAAGCCCTTCTCTTGGTTAAAAGCCCTTTGGCCAGCAGATGTAGCATGGCAACCGTGGCTTCACAATACCTTGCTTTCACTAGACGAACAGACTTCCTCCACGCTTAACCGATTTTTCAAAGCTAATCATCTGAACGTCCACTGGCTTGATGCCACAAGGGGAGGGAAGTTACCCATTGAAGAAGCTCTTTGGGGAGCCTTATGGGAACAACACACCTTGCCATGGTTGACTATCTTACATCAAGGGGTAGAAGCCTCTCAAAAAACAACGTTACTCACGCTATTTCCTTATCTCAACAGGCTATGGGAAGCTTATCAAGCGAACCCTCTTCTCCTCACTCAACCAAAAGAGGTAGCAACCAATCAGCGACCTGTTCAAAAAATTATTTTAGTGGAAGGGCAAAGCGAACGCTGTTTACTACCAGCACTCGGTAAGGCATTGGGTACTTCCTTTGAAGCAGCGGGCATTTGGGTTATTGCTTCTGGTGGGAAAAGTGCGACGTTACAAAAATGTCTTGGGTTACTAGCTTGGGTCAATGTGCCGATAGCCGTACTACTGGATGCTGACGCTCAAGCAGAAGCAATCCAACTTAACCGCTTATCCTGCCAAACGCATCCTGCTTTAAGTGTTTGGGTACTGGCAGAAGGCGAATTGGAAGATACTTATCCGCTACCGTGGGTTTATGCTGTACTAGAGCAATTACCCGTTGGGCAAAAAACAGAGGCTTCGCTTCGCCCTTTGATGGCTCATGGATTACCTGCAAGAATTCCTACGTTTGAGGTGTTTGAAGCCTTTGTGTTAGAGGCTAGGAACCATGGTGAAAGAGCCAGTGAAACCTTTCGGCGATTTTGGACAACTTGGGGTTACCCCCCTTTTGATAAACGAGAACTGGCAGAAGGTATTGCCAAAATACTACCGTTACTTGAATTGAAAGTAGAGGGGAATAGCCTGTTAATTTGGCTAAGTAGTGTTATTATACCAATTCACAGATTAAATAGCGTGCTTTCATCGATTGTCGTTTACGTCTTTAGCTGGCTGGTTTGTCAGGAGGTGCCTGTTTGGGCACCCCCCGACACCCCCCACAAACCTAGGGGTACCCCCTAGGAACCCCCAAAAAGCCACCCCCCTATGCCACAAGGGCATGGACGAGGGGATGTTCTTTTTGCCCCTGCGGTGGACGGAACGCATCGGCAGCTGCAGAGCAAATGCGATGGTCGTTCCTACTGGTTGCTTTTAACTCTTACGCTATTTAAATTGTCAATTGGTATTAGCAAAGAAGCCTTATACACAATAAACAGATTTAATCAGTATTTGGGGTTACAAAATAGGATAATATAGGGGAAACAACTAGAATGATGATGATGGTCGGCGTTATAAGAGTACCCGGTGGGTTTCCATTACCACCTAGCAATCAACCACTTGGGTTTACACCCGATGCTACAACAGCCATAACCAACCCTGGGGTGTACTATCGCCCATTTAACGCACCCGATGGGTCTCCGTTAGGGTTGTACAAAACAGGGCCTCGTAATGATGGGTTTATTTTAGGCAACGGTCAGCAGTTTTTCGATGGCAACGTGCTTTGGAATCGTCGTATGGGTAGCGAAGACGTTTCAGCCGCCATTAACAACATGGATTATCTCTTCCTTCAGGGCGATCAATACACCCGCTGGCAGCAAGGCTTATACCCTTACCCACCCGCTATGGATGTACCACAAAATTACCCTGCTATGCCCGGTACACCGCTCAATCCATTTGGTGCATTACCTAACTATGCCGTACAAAATGGTATGGCAGCTATGCCTCAACAACAGCAAGCAATGCAACAACAAAGGGTGCCTCAACAACAGCAACAAGTTCCGCAACAACAAGCGGTGCCTAATGCCCAACCCAATACGGGGGTTCAGTTTAATAGGCAACCACAACAGGTGCCACAACAACAAGGGCCTGCTAATAGTGGATGGCGCTAATCATACCAGTTTCAAATAGACCTATCGTCAGCGTCTACGTTGTTACCGCCAAGCAAAAAATCCTCAACGTACCTCTATGTACGCCTGCGGTTTTTTACTTGCCACTGCCTAGTATCCATCTAACGCTATGCCTATTTGAAAATGGTATCAAACGATAAAAATCATTAGACCTCTTGCATGACTCGATATCTGGGGCATCTTCGTTGTCATTTGCGGTACTCGAATTCTTATGTACTTCTATGTACACGTCAAATTCTCCGTT
>JAPLIO010000167.1:0-1486 GCA_026389055.1 Candidatus Melainabacteria bacterium
GGAACAACTGGTTAATTGGCTTGCGTATACGTTGAAAATAGGCTTGACCGAAAACCAGAGGGTTTCCTAATTGGTCTGCTTCGCTACGCTCGCACCAGCCTATCTCCAACTACTTATGGTTTGAAGCCAACAATTTTAGTAAAATCTAACAGTAATAATTTTTATATATTTTTTTGAAAAAATACAATAATTATTGTTAAGTAACGATATTAACAGGATGCCCCGAATGCCATGCCACAACGTTATCTACCGTTATCTGAGCCATCCGTTCTAACGCTTCTTTCGTAAAATAAGCCATATGTGGTAACGTCATTACTTTAGGGTGAAGCATCAACAATTGTTCCACTAGCAAGGCGTTACAATCGGCTTGATGTTCACTCGGGTTTAAAGCGGTTTCCATTAGTTGAGCCCTTCGCATTAGCAAATGTTCGTGCGGTAAAACATCTAACCCCACCCCTGAAAGATGCCCTGTTTCTAGCACTTTTAGCAGGCTAGGCATATGAACAACCCCTCCCCTAGCCGTGTTGATAAGAAAAGCGGCAGGCTTCATTTTTAGCAGAGTCGCTTCCCCAAAAAAGCCTTGCGTTTGGGCATTGAGTGGAGCGTGTAACGAAAGAAAATCGCTTTGTTCTAATAGCTCATCAAACGAAACGTAGGTAACGCCTAGGTTTTCTACCAATTCAGGTTTGATGGTTCTGCTATTAGCAATGAGCTTCATGCCAAAGCCCTTGGCAATTTCAAGCGTAGCAATGCCCGTAGCTCCCGTTCCCCAAACCCCGAAGGTTTTGCCTTTCAGTTCAGTACCTAGAAAACCAGCGTTTTTTTGTAGCACGCCTTTTTGGGTGTTAGCTAACGCAAGGGTTAACTTTTTGGTTAAGGCTAGCAGTAACATGAACACACATTCCGCTACAGATTGTTCCGAATAGCTGGGTACGTTGGCTAGCGGAATGTTTCGGGTTTGTAGGTAGGGTAAATCAAAATGATTATACCCTGTAGAGCGGGTGGCAATGAATTGCAGGTTTGAAAACGTGCCAAGCATGGCTTCGTTTTGCGGAAGGTTGGTGTTTAGGCTTAATACATGAACATCTGAAAATTGGGGGATGAGGTCTTTGGTGAGTGATTTAGGGTGGAAGTGAACCTCCCAAGGGGTGTTGGGGAAGGCGTTGCGGATACCTGCTTCCAGAATGGGTTGTTCGTCGGGGAAGACATCAAAAAAGGCGATTTTAGGCATAATTAGCAAGTATCCTTATTTGCAGATTTAGCAGAGACTATGCCGTTTATTATACCTGAAAGAAGAAATCTATACGCTACCTAACCGATATTGTGGAATGGTTAATCGCTTAGTTTGAGCTAGCATTTTTAGATTCAAACCATAGGCAGTTGGGAATAGGCTGGTGCGAACGTAGTGAAGCAGAGCAATTAGGGAGCCTCTAGCTTCCGCTCAAGCCTATTTTCAACGTGCGTGTAAACAAGTCAGCCCTTGAGA
>JAPLIO010000167.1:1501-11933 GCA_026389055.1 Candidatus Melainabacteria bacterium
CGTGGAGCCCCCTTGATTTTGCGGGGGGTGTGGGGGGTGCCCAAATGGTACCCCCCATGAAGCCCTAGCCTTTACCAATCAACTATTCCGCTTTATCTCTAAATAAAATCCATTAACGATTTCGGTAGCACTCTGCCCAAAACGCTCAAGCTGGTTTGCTGAATCTGTTCCTGAAAGCGTAAATCTGTAATGGTTTTCGCCATATCCACATTCTGAATACCCGCATACAACTGGGCGAAACTATCTTGGCTACTATTGGTACGGTCTTTGGTTAGCGTGAGCCTGTTAATATTAGCCCCCACTTCGGATTGAATACTTAAAGTCGATT
Source organism: Candidatus Melainabacteria bacterium (assembly GCA_026389055.1). Classification (GTDB taxonomy): domain Bacteria; phylum Cyanobacteriota; class Vampirovibrionia; order Vampirovibrionales; family JAJTHC01; genus JACEUU01. The sequence continues at coordinate 1,830 of JAPLIO010000167.1, forward strand.
CCAACTGGGTTTTCAACTCATCTAGCCTTGCCCTTGTATTGGTGGTACTACCTGCAGCTAAATTATTTTTTAAATCAATCATCACTTTTATTAAGCCACTGGTGGTGGTGCCAAATAGCCTATCACCTGGGGTGTTTAGCGTAACAGAAGTCGTATTATCAATATCAATATTACGCTGATAAGCTTCAGTGGAAAGAGAACCGCTATAAGTAACTACATCGCCCGTGCGTACAAAGGGGGCAGTATCCGTTTTAACCCCTGCAAATAAATGCACCCCACTAACCGAACTATTGCCCAATTGCACTAGCTGATTGGTCAACAAATCAATTTCCTTGCTAATGGAAGTCATCCCATCTGCACCCGTGGTAACGTTTGCCCCTTGGGTGGCAAGTTCGGTGGCACGGTTAATAATATCCACCACTTGCCCAACGGCACTATCGGTGCTTTGCAGTTCGCTTAGCCCAACATCAATGTTTTTCAAATATTGATCATTACTGCTAATGCCCCTGTTTACATTGAGCAAGTTCGCCAACGCCAAGGGGTCATCTGAAGGGCGATTAACATTTCGCCCCGTCGATGTTTTTTCCTGCAAGGTATTGAGCTTGTTTTGATTGCTTTGCAACCAGCCTTGAGCTTGTTGTAACGCAAAACTGGTAGATAACCGACCGATATTCATCGTTTTCAATTCCTTAAGGTTAAACCATATTTAAAATGGATTGATAAATTTCATTAAACGCTTTTACCATACGAGAAGCCGCTTCAAATGAACGCTGATATTTAAGCAAATTGATCGATTCTTCATCTAAATTAACGCCTGAAACTGATTGCCGACGACCTTCTAAGCTAGTGATAACCGTTTTCTGGCTGTCTAATCTATCTTGATAAGACCGAGAATCCGTACCGAGCCGAGCCACTAAACTTTGATGAAACGTTTCAGGGGTGCTGTTGTTTAATGCTACAAAAGCGGTGGTTTGAATATCTGCCATTGCTTTGGCGTTGCGAGAATCGCCCACCCCAGCGAAGCCACTCGGTACGATGGTAGTATCATTGGCTGCAAGGGAAATTTTATCGGGGTTCTGTTTGAAGTTGGGGTTTACTTTTAAATAAAGCAATTTAGGCCCTGAACCACTGTAGGTAGAATCCGTATTAAATAGTTCGCCGTAAGTGGTATCTGTTAAGGGGTGTTGGGTACCTGTTAAATCCCGCCCAGCTTGTTGTACCGTGTTAAATTGGCTGGTTAGGCTTTCAAACATGGCACTCAGCTTGCTATACACACCATAAACGGTTTCAATCGCAGTGTTGTTGCCTGCTAAATCTAAAATGCCTTTAACAGTACCCCCTTTAATGGCGTTGGTGATGTTTACCCCGCCAGTGGTAGTGCTAACCAGTGCAGGTACAGGATTGGCGTTAATACCTGTATTGGCTGTTAGGCTTAAGGTATCCAACACTTCTGGGCCACGCACCAAGGCTCTACCACCTAAGCTAATTTGAATTTGTTCGCCATTGAGTGGGGTTACATCTATATCCGCCAAGGTGGAAAGTTGTTCTACCAGTTGGTTGCGTTTATCTAGTAAATCATTGGGAGTAGCCCCCGAACTAGTAATCGTATTAATTTGCTTATTATAATCTGCAATGCTAGCTAGTTTGCTGTTAAAATCTGTTATGGCAATACCCAACTGGCTGGTGGGAAAAGAAGTCGCATCGCCCGCTGTGCCAACGAGGTTTTTATGTAAATCAATCAATTGCTTGCCTTGGTTTTGAATAACTTGGGTTAAATCTACCATTTTTTGGATGAACGCCGTACGGGCGGGTAACGATTGTGGGTTGTTTCGCATATCAGAAACGGAAGCGAATAATTGCTGAACACTGTTAGCCAGCCCTGTTGAAGACGGTTCCCCCACGACACTTTCCAATTGCGTGAAAATTTCGTTGCCCTTGGTTAATTCCCCTTGCGTGCCTAATTCCTGTTGGTATTGGTTATCTAAAAAAGAATCTCTAGTACGGGTAACACCTGTAATATCAACCCCTTGCCCCAGTTGAAACGCTATTTTCCCCTGTGAAATTGGCGGGGAAAGTGTGGCGGAAGAAGATAAATCCAGCCGTTGCCGAGTATAGCCATCGGTGTTGGCGTTAGAAATGTTGTGGTTTACAATGTTTAACCCTGCTTGCGAAGCCATTAAAGCTCGCTGAGCGGTATTAAAACCAAAAAAGGAAGGGGAAATGCTCATCATCATCATGGTATGGGGGTCTCTTGTTCTCTTTCGTTTTGTTGTCTATTTTTATTTTTCTACCCCCTCTCCTTTTGGGAGAGGGCTGGGGTGAGGGTTCTAACTGTTTTTTTCAATGGTAGGCTTGCTGGTTTTTGGGATGGTTGGCTTAGTGGTAAAGCCTTTTACTTCATAGGCACCGCCTGTAGGGGTTGCCATTTGCTGACGAACCCATTCCAAGTTTTGTTCTACCCACCGAAGGGAAAGCGTCAGCAGTTCTGTTAGTTCTTTTTGAAGCGGGGCAATTTGCTGTAACGAACGCCGAAGCCGTAACTGCACCGCCTTTAACGCAGGGCGTAAGGCTTGCGGAAATACTTCCATCAATGCTTCGGTGTGCTGGGGTACTTCAGCGGGCAAGTGTAAACTAGCCCAATGGTGTTGTAGCCATGCCACCCGCTCTTTTTCTAGGGGCAATAGCTTTTTTCGTAAATCTTTTAGCGTTGCATCTGCTTGGGCTAGTTGGGTTAGGTTATTGCTTAATAACGCCACTTTTTTAGAAAGCAATTGCGTCAAGGTGGCTTCGTAAAGCGGGGCTTGAGCTTCTAGGCAGGTTAGCAGTTGTTGGGCTTCGCTTAGCCCTAATAAACGGGTATTGGTTAACGATGTGGATGAAAAAGCGGTTGAAATCATAGGTTGTATGGGTTCCTAGGGGTTTGAAAAACGGTTAAGCTCTGTAATCGACTAGTAAACTTTTGTTTAGGCGATAGGCTCTATCAATATCGCGTTGGCTAACGCCTACATAGCCTGCTTTTTGGGCAATATCTTGAATTTCCTGATAGGGTAAAGCGTTGGCATTGGGTCTGTTACTGGCTTGGTTCCGTTGTGGGGTGGCTACCGCTTCTGCAGGAGGCAGGTTGGCAGGTGCTTCAGTGGGTGCCGTGGTAATGAATGCTTGATTTCTGGTTGTTTGAAAGGAAGGGGTGTTTTGTGGTGCTGTAACGGGGCTTTGTTGTTGGAGGCGTTGCCTGCCTGTAATAAAGCCTTGGCTACCAAAGTTAGCTGGCAGTGCGGAGCGATTGGTATTCGGTTGGATGGGTTGGCTCATCATCATCATCATGGTGGTTTTTTCTCTCTCGATTAGCTGAAGTGGTTTAGCCAGTGTTTAAAGGGGTTTTAGGGTGTTTTCTATTGGGGTGAATGTGCCTGTGCTAGCACCGTAAGTTTTTTGATAAGCTTTCAGCGTTGGGTTCAGTGAAAACGGAAGAGCTTTAGTGGCTAAGGAAATGCCGAAAGCGGGTTGGGCGGAATCTGATTTTTCGGTTTTTTCAACGGTTTTTTCAGAAGGGGTAGCGGGTTCTTCTAGTAGCTGAACGCTTTGTTCAAAGACGCTTCTTGCCATACCAAACCCACCGCCTGTAGAAGAAGATTGGGCAATGTTGGTTGCCATTTGTTGGTTTAACATCCCACGGAAGGTTTTTTCGGCTTCGCCCCCGCCCAGCAAACTATCTTCACGGTCGACTGTTTTATCCATCGCATCAATCAATTGCTGAATGAACACGGCTTCAAAATCATTGGCGGCTTTTTTCAGTTTGCGTTGCCCTGCGGTTTCGGGGTTTTCAAACAAGGCGTGCGTTTGTTTGGCATTCAACCGTTGAATCGTCCCCATCGGCGGAGGCGTGGTGTTGGTTGCGGAAATTTCGGCATTCATGGGGTTAAATAATCTCCAGTTCGGCTTCTAAGCTACCCGCTGCTTTTAGGGCTTGAAGAATCGAAATTAAATCTGTCGGGGTTACGCCAATAGCATTGAGTGCGGTAACTAAGTCGTTCAAGGTATTGGTAGGCCCTAGTTTAATCAACGAACCCTGTGCTTTTTCAACGGTTACAGTGGCATTGCTAACAGGGGTGGTTTGTCCTTGGCTGAATGGTTCAGGCTGAGAAACGGTTTCATCGCCTTGAATACTAACCGTAATACCCCCATGAGCCACCGCAGCAGGCAATAATTTCACGCCCGTACCAATGACAATTGTGCCTGTACGTTCATTGACCACCACTCTGGCGATTGGGGCAGTAACAGGAATTTTCATTTGTTCCATAAAGGCTAAAAACCCGACTCTATCCGTTAAAAATTTAGCAGGTAGTTGCACTCTAACGGTAGCAGCATCTAACGCTTTGGCGGGGCATAACTGGCTACTAATAGCGTGGGCTACCGTGTTTGCCATGGAAAAATCTGCTCGGTTTAGCACGAGGGTTAGCCCTGTCGCATCGCCAATATCCGTAACAATTTCTCGTTCTACCAACGCCCCTTCAGGAATACGAGCCGTGGTGGTAATAGCCGTTCTAGTTGAAGTACTTCCCGAAGAAACAGAAACACCGCCTGTACTTAACGCCCCTTGGGCTACGGCGATGGTTTCTCCGTTGAGGGCTAGAAGCTGGGTGCTAATAAGAACCCCGCCTTCTAAGCTTTTAACTTTGCCAATGGAAGAAACAATCACGTCTAGCTTATCGCCCGCCCGTGCAAAAGCAGGAATGCTAGCAGTAACCAATACCTGAGCGGCATTATTCCCTTGTAAATCTGCCACGCTTTCTACTCTGCCACCCATGTTGTTTAGTAGGTTCCATTGGGCTGTTCGGGTAGCTTTACCAGGGTCTCCTGTGCCGTTTAAGCCAACCACTAACCCATAACCTACCAGCTGGTTGGGACGAACATCTTTTACCCGAACAACATCTTTCAGGGCTACTAAATGTGGGGTTGGGGCTGCCATGCTAACGCCAATGCCCCAAATTAAGGCAAAGGTTAAGGTAAACCCTACTATCCGTTTTATTAGTAACCAGCAATGGGCTTTAATGCTTAATAACGACGTTGACGACATGGTAACGTTGCCCCTTTGTTGTGTTCTCTCTGGTGTTTTAAAGGTTTTCTTTTTATAGTTTGAAGTAGTTCGGTGAATTTTGCCGTGTTCTGTAGTGAAATCATGCAGGTGGTGGAGGGTATGAAAGATAGATTGGTCGAAAGCCAGAGGCTTTCAACATTGAGAAGAGTCCGTTCCCTCCTCTTCTCAAACTCTTCTCCTCCCCATTGTTTTCTAAGGGGCTTCGCCCCTTAACCCCTTAAGGTAGTTGAAATATTAAACTTTGTAGGGGAGGGTTTCAAACCCTCCCGTTTTTATACCAATTCAAAGATTGAATAGCGTGTTTTGTCATTCCGAGCGTAGCCGAGGAATCTCCTTACCGTCTAGGGGGATTTCTCGGCAAGCTCGAAATGACGCGGTTTTGGTGATTTCCGTAGGGGAGGGTTTCAAACCCTCCCCTACTCTTGTGCTAAAGAACACTTGTAACTATAATTACTGGAAGAATTGGATAATCTTGCTTAGCAAGCCATCCCCCTGCCCACGGCTCATTACCCCTTGTCCAGAAGCCATTACCTGCAAGTTTGCTACTTTGCTAGAATCTATCTGGTTTTGGGAATCCAAGAAGTAAGGGTTGATAATACCCGTTACATAAGTATCTGTCCGTTCTTTTGCCATTAGGTTGGCTTTTCTACCTTGCACTACCAAGTTGCCATTGGGTAATACTTGCACTACTTGGCAACTAATCATATCCGTAAATTCAGAACTTTGGTTGAGGTTGGCTTGCGATTGTAAGTTGTTGTTGGTGGTAACGCTCGGCAGTGTTGGAATTCTTGCATATTTAGATAATCCACCCAAGCCCGCTGTGTCCAAGGCATCGCCAATAGCGGAATTAATAGCCTGAGGCCCATCCGTTCCGTTAGATTGCGTCTTCTTTACTTGCACTTGGCTAACCGTTTGCCGACGCGTTTTTTCTTTAATCATAATCGTTACAATATCACCCACTTGGGCTGGTTTAGGCGGGCTGTAAAGCGGACGTGGGGTGCTAAGAGCGGGGGCAGCCAAGCCAATAGCCAATGGTTTAAAGAGGGATTCTGCTTGGCTGGGTTGGTTGACCCAAGCAACGCTTACTAATAATAAAATAATACTGAGAGATAGGCTAACAAATAAGAAGCATCGGTTTAGGGTAGCCCCTAAGTTCAAAGGCAACCGCATAAAGGTAGACCCATAAATGGAGCGTATCATGGCTTTAACCGCCGCGTTGGAAGTAATAGGTGGAGGGGTTGGTCTGTTTTTGGGGCGTGCAGGGCGTGTAATACCAATGTGCAACGGTTTTACAGGGGCTTTAGGGGAAGGGTTTAGGCTCATCATCATCATGTATACGGTGTCTCTTTCTCTCTAGCGTTCTTTTCTTAATGTTCTGTCTCTTCTTTACTTATGCGTGTTGAGTGTTTGTTTACGATACCAGTTTTTTATACCGATTCACAGATTGAATGCCGTTAGATGGAGACTAGGCACCAGCAAGTTAAAAACCGCAGGAGTACCCAAATGTACTTTGAGGATTTTTAGCTTGCTGGTAACAACGTATACGCTGACGCCATTTAAACTGTGAATTGGTATTAGGTCTCTGTGGTTTATCTCTCCTCTAACAGGATGACTTAATTCAAGGGGTGTTGCCTGCATCTATAGGTGTACAACCACGGTTGATTTTTCGGTGATGATGCCCCGATAAATTTTTTCGCCCGTATTGCTACTATTGCCCGCAAAATGATACCCACTAAACGCCGTGGTATTGCTATTGGTGCGATGTTGACACTTCACCTGCACGCTTTGCCCAATTCGCCCAGATTCTAATGCCGTCCCTTGAAGCGTCATCTTCACAGGGGCATTTAGGCTTTGAATAATCAGCTGAACGGTAACGGCTTCTTGGGCTTGTACGGCAGGGGGTTGGCTTAAGTGTTGCTGAAGGAGTATGGTTCCCACTGGCAATAGTTGTTTACTAAATGTTGTGCTAGCCCAGCTAGGCGATTGTTCAACGATTGCGAGTTTGGGTTTGGTGGTTAATGAAACCCACTGTGTTTCTAGCTTGAATTTGCCTTCTAAAGCCGTTCGAGGTTCGACGGTTTGGGTAATAACGGCAACAGGTAAGCGTTGTTCCAATTCAACAGGAATCCCCACAATGGATTGAGCTTTGCCTGAAAATCTGCATTGTACTAGGGCGGTACCAGTTAGTTCAATTTTAGGGGTGCTGGTATAGCAAGCCGCAGTTGCAGGGAAAACCCCTAGGGGTAGTAAGCGGTTAGCGGGAATTTTCCAGCGGATGCGGGTGGTGGTTTTATCTAGTCCAACAAGGGTGGGGGCATTTTCGGTTAAGGCTTGCCAAATGGCGGCTTCCACCTTGGGTTTTAATGTTTCTAGCGTAGGTTGTGGTGATTGCGAAGAAGGGCTTAATGTTAAAGGGGTCGCCATCGCCGTAGATGCCAAGGTTGGCAGTGCTGTGGTAAGTAACAACAACACTGCCAATAGACACTTTTTTTGAATAAATTGAATGAACATGGATTATAACCTAACCAACAATACGGTTAACGGTTGTTAGCATTTGGTCGCCCGCCTTCATAACGTTTGAATTAGCTTCAAAGGCTCGTTGGGCGGTAATTAGGTTAATCAATTCTTCTACAATCTGTACGTTGGAATTTTCCAAAAAGCCTTGCCCAATGGTGGTACGCCCAAATTCACCTTGCCCAGCGGTACCCACAATCGGGTCGCCAGAAGCGGGGGTTTTTAGGTAGAGGTTTTTACCCATGGCTTCCATACCGGAGGTGTTAGAAAACCGAGCGACTTGAATTTGCCCGAGTTCTTGAATATCCCCTTGCCCGTTTTTAACACTGACGGTGCCTGCGGGGTTAATTAAAATTTCAGCGGTATCTTGCGGAATGGTTAAGTTGGGAATCAGCGGATACCCGTCTGAAGTAACAATGGCTCCGTTGGCATCTCGTTTAAACGAACCATCTCGAGTGTAGGCGGTTTCCCCACTATCCAACTGCACTTGGAAGAAGCCTTCCCCTTGTACGGCAATATCTAGCGGGTTAGCGGTTTGCATAATAGGGCCTGTAATAAAATCTCGTTGTGTAGCGGATACTTTCGCACCCAAGCCTACTTGTACGCCAATCGGGTCTCTGGTACCTTGTGTTCCCAATGAGCCTGCTGATGACAGGGTTTGGTTAATTAAATCTTGAAATTCTGCCCGACTTTTTTTATATCCTACCGTGTTAACGTTTGCCACGTTGTTGGCGATAACGTCCATGTGGAACTGTTGGGTAGTTGCCCCTGTTGCGGCGGTATATAAGGCTCTTAGCATGGTTGGTTTCCCTTTTCTTGTTAGGTACTTTTGATAATAACGCTCTGATGGGCATCCGCAGGGCGAGAAAACGTAGAGCGTTTTACGTTGTTACTGCGTTATTTTCTACCTTCGGTAGAATGATTGCAGAGCAATCAACGAATCCTCATGTATTTCTGTATACACTGCGGTTCTGCGTTACTCGTGCCTAGAATCTGCACCACCAGCCCATTACTCTCAACAGCACCTAGATTCTACCTACTTCGGTAACGGCTTTTTCTAGCGTTTGGCTTTGCGATGTAATACTTTTTTGTAACGATTCATACAACCGAAGCCCCATCATCGACTGCATCATTTCTGAAACTACGTTGGTGTTGGATTGTTCTAAGTACCCTTGAACTAGCTGGGCTCCTTGTCCGCCCGTTAGCGTTTCAGGTACTTCTTGGCTGGTAAACAGGGAATCGCCCAAGTTGGTGAAGGCTTGGGAATTTTTGAAGCGTACCCGCTTAATAATCCCTAAGCTTTCACCTGCATCGTTAGAAATACCGCCATCAGGGTAAATGGTTAAGTTGGCTGAACCAGAAGATAGCACAATAGGGTTATCTCCTTCACCCATTACGGTGTAGCCTTCGGTGGTTACAAGGGTTTTATTGGCATCAAGGGTTAGGGAACCCACCCGTGTGTAAGCTTTGGTACCATCGCCTAGTTGTACTTCTAGTAAGCCATCGCCTTCTAGGGCAACGTCTAGGTTGTTACCTGTTTGGCGTAACGTCCCTTGGTTAAATTGTACGGGCGTGCTGGAAACCTGAACGCCAGAGTTAATTTTCCCTACTTCGTTTGAATTTTCTGTCCCAAGGCGGTTTAGCAACATTTCAGGGAAGGCTTGGTATTGTACCCGACGGGTTTTAAAGCCAGTGGTTGAAACGTTTGCCAAGTTGTTAGCCAATGTATCTGTTGCCATTTGAACGGCATTCATACCAGCCGCTGCGGTGTACATACCACGAAGCATAGGGGGTTCTCTCTTTGGTTTCTTCGATAGGAAAAATTTTTATTTTGTAGGGGCGTAATTTATTACGTCCGTCTCATTTTTTACAATCCGCCTTGTTCGGCTTGGAATTGGGCTTCAAAATTCAGGACTCGTTTAACGTAAGCTTGCGTTTCTTTATAGGGGGGAATGCCGTGGTATTTATCTACCGCACTAGGGCCGGCGTTATAGGCGGCTACGGCTAGAGCTTTATTGCCATCGTATTTCTTCAGTAGTTGGCTTAGATATTTGGTACCGCCTTCAATGTTTTGCTGGGCTTCTAAGGGGTTTTCAACGCCCAGTTCTTTGGCAGTGGCGGGCATTAGTTGCATTAAGCCTAACGCCCCGACGGAACTTTTCGCTTGCGTGTTATACCCGGATTCTGCTCGAATAACGGCTTCTACCAGTGAAGGGGCAATGGCATTGGCTTTGGAGACAGCATGAATGGTGGGTTTAAGAGCTTTACGTTTTTCTAGTAAAGAGGCGGGTAGGGTCGGTAATGTAGTGGGAAGGGGTGCCGAAGAAAACGGTACCACCGAAGCCCCTAGTACGCTACCAATGCCACTGGTGTTAGAAGCCAGTGTGGCGTTTTGCGAGGGGATACTTTTTTTTAGTTCTGCCATTAGTGAAGCGAAGCTGGTAGCCCCTTTGTTTTCATCTTCACCGATGCCTCCTTCTTCGTTAGTGGCT
>JAPLIO010000187.1 GCA_026389055.1 Candidatus Melainabacteria bacterium
GCTTGTGGGTGTCTATAGCCTCGTTTGCCCGTGTTTCTTTTAAGTTCGTTGTTAATAGTCGTGTGGGAAACGGCTAGTTCTTTGGCTATGCGTCTGTTAGACAAGTTGATTGACTTGAGGCTGTTTATTTGAGATCGTTGAATGGCGGTTAGTTGTTGGTAGCCTTTGGGCATGTATGTATCTCCTTTTTATTGTGATTAATAAAAAGATACTACAGCCAGTGGCTAGCCGCTCCCCCCCTAGTGGAACACTTCTTACTTGAATCCGCCTTATTTAAGAAGGGGTAATAATATGAATACCCAATGGAAATTATTTAAAGACTATATAAAAAAATATTCTCTTCCTGAAGCGTTAATCTTAAAAAGTATTGAAGATTGGACCTATGTAAAAGCAAGAGCTACAAACATCATTCTAGCTCGTTTGACTTTTGGATGGGGAATAGCGTTTCAAACAGCTGGTCAACGTGCTATTGAAATGACCTCTCCTACGGAAAGGCGTTCCGTTAGTATACCACATGATGTTTTAGCTCATGCGTTACTTCGTATTTCTCAGAATCCTCAAGCAGAATATCTTGGTGCAGTGGCACAAGCTGTTTTTAGTTTAGTAGGAAATAGAGAACCTATCCCATCTAGTACGGCAGAGTTATTAAAGAATCCAAAGAATGGTATGAGGACGACTCGTAGTTTTATTGATATAGCAGGGTTAATAACGGGGGTGACCCAAAACCCTGGCGACGCAAAACCCTTATACAGTGAAGCCGAATTTGACCCTACCTTACGCCAGTTTAGTATTATTGCTAAACAGTTAGAACAACAATTACCACCTTACGATATAACCGTTTGGGATAAGGATAACCCTAAGGCATTAGCTGCCTACATAGGAAAATGTAGAGCTATCACAGTACCTGCAACTCTTTCGTATCAGTCAATTAGAATATCCCTACCTCCAATAGGACGACTCTAGTATCTTTTAACCCATCAAGATGCCATTTCATTCTCGAATCCATCCTTTATTTTTTTGGTATAATGGGTCTATTATCGATATAAATTAGAATGAAAGTTTGTTGTGTATGTCTATTGAATCTTCCGTGTCTCCTTTACTGCCCGAATTTATTCAACAAGCAGAAGCTCTTATTCAAGGCGGAGAAATTCTTCCTTCAGGGGTGAATCATCTGGCTAGACGATTACAAACCGCCGTTGAAACCAACACGCCACTTCGCATTAAACTAGGGTTAGACCCTACCCGCCCAGATTTGCACTTGGGGCATGCCGTGGTGCTAAAAAAACTAAGAGCCTTTCAAGATTTAGGGCATAAAGCCGTCCTCATCATTGGCGATGCCACAGCGTTAATTGGCGACCCTTCGGGGCGTAATAACACCCGTCCGCCACTAACTGAAGCCGAAGTGCTGGTAAATGCCCAAACCTATTTAGACCAAGCGTCTAAAATTATTAACTTAGAAAAAGCAGAGATTGTTCGTAACAGTGCGTTTTTCAATGAAATGGGTTTGCAGGGCTTATTACAGCTAACTGCCCAAGTGACGGTGGCTCAAATTCTGGCTCGGGATGATTTTTCTAAACGCTACAGCCAAAATACCCCCATTGCCTTGCATGAATTTTTGTATCCGCTGATGCAGGCGTATGATTCCGTGATGGTTCGGGCAGATTTAGAATTGGGTGGGTCTGACCAACGCTTTAATAACCTGTTGGGGCGAGAAATGCAATTAGCTTATGCCAAACTTCGGGGTGAAGACCCTACTAGTATTAATCCGCAACTAGTGTTGTTGTTACCGTTGTTGGAAGGCACGGATGGCAAGGTGAAAATGAGTAAATCTTACCCAGAAAACTGCATTAACTTGACGGATTCGCCTTCGGAGATGTTTGGTAAGTTGATGTCGATTCCAGATGCGATGATTCTTCGGTATGAAACGTTGTTGGCTCAATTGCCTGAACAACAACTGAAGCAACATGCTGAAATGTTAGCAGACCCTGAAGGGTATGGTATTAACCCTCGGGATATGAAAGTGGGATTAGCCAAATTTATGGTGGCTTCATTCCATTCGGGCGAAGCGGCGGATTTAGCCGAAGAAGCGTTTAATGCGTTATTTAGAGATAAAGCCTTACCAACTGAAATGCCTGAACATACGCTAACCGCTGGAGAATCCTACGTTTTGGTGGATTTACTGGTGGAAGCAGGCTTAGCCCCCTCTAAATCAGAAGCTCGTCGGCTGATTCAAGGGGGTGCGGTTAAACTGAATGGTGAAACAAAAGTGGCAGATGTTTTAGCTACTATTTCAGGCATCCCAACCGAAAGTTTGGTGCTACAGGCTGGCAAGCGGAAGTTTGTTCGGTTATTGTTTGTTCAACGAATGGGTGTTACACCCATAAAATAATTACATAGCGTAAAATCCTGATTCGGGATGCCACAGGGGGCATCCCCTACGAAGGAAAAATTATCAGATTACTGTAGGGGACACCCCCCGTGGTGTCCCGCCCATGATGCAAACCCGCAAACAAATTTTAAAATACTATACCTTATTTTTAACAGTCTTTTCTGCGGGTGGCATATCATACCAATGGTGCCGCCGTTGCCATTTTTCTAACCATCCTTTCCCCCATCCGCCTATAACCCCACCAATAAAAGCACTAATAATAGCTACGATATAAATAGCGAAACTGCTTTTATCCATTTTAATGTGGCAAGATAATAAGTCTGCAGAGTGTAGCAGGGCTTCTTTGCTTGAAAGTAAGGTTATTTCGCTTACTTCCGTATGCCCCATGGCTTTTTGAACTAAGGTAACCAGCAAGTCATATTCTTTAGTTGTCTCTTTGTTTTGAAGTAGCAAGTTTAGCGTCGTTGGGTTGGGTTTACCTTGGTTATCTTTTGTGTGTTTAAAAAAACTGGTTCTTCTTAAAATACGGTACCCATCGGCGGGTTTAAATAGTACGCAGCCTGAATGCAAATCATCTAAAAACGGCATAAAATGGCTTAACACCCCTGCCCCAATGCCTAGTATAGCAAATCCTGTCCAAAAACCTTGTTGTGAGAAGTGAGAGGGTTTAGGTACTGCTGTTTCTGTTTTAAATAACGGGAATGACGGTAATGAGGGGTTAGATTGGCTTGACAAATTGCCTCCATTGCCCCTAGCCCCCGACCGTATTGCTACGGTAAAAGGAAAAAGAGAGGAGGGAGTAATTACTGGAAGAGAAAAAGGGGTACCAGAAACGCCAATACGGTACATAGTTTAAAAACCCGATACGTTGGAGTTATTTGTCTTGTTTTATAATAGCTGGTAAAAGCATCATTGTCATCAAAAACAACTTTAAAAGCGTTGATTTATAACAAAAAGTAGATAAAACGTCAAACGTTTATGGGAAGTTTGCTTCAATAGGCTAGCGAGAAAGGAATAAACCCTTTAAACTAGCCAATATACACCGTTTGAAAGAAAAGAGAGAAAAGCAAAAAATGATGATGAGTGCTGTTAATAGAAGACGCGGTAAAGAAATAGAATCCATTGCCGATTTAACCACCCTTCAGAAGGTAGCGTCGTTATTTATTGCCTTAGGCCCTCATAAATCGGCGGATATTTTAAAGCATTTTCCAGAAGAGCATCTCGTGGAGCGGTTGGCGTTTGAAATTGCCTCTATGCAAAAATTAAAACCCGAAATTTTGACTCAAATTATTAGTGAATTCTATGTGCTGTTTGAAGCACAAGGTTATATTGTTTCGGGTGGTATCAACTATGCCAAAGAAATATTGGCAGATTCTTTTGGCGATGAAGCAGCATCCAAAATTATGGATAGGCTGATAGCCAACATGCAAAGTACCCCGTTTGACTTTTTCAATAAAGCAGACCCCAGCCAGCTGGCCTCATCATTCCAAAACGAAAACCCGCAGCTGGTTTCGTTGGTATTGGCTTATTTGAAGCCCCAACGTTCAGCGGCTGTTTTGTCTTGTCTTTCACCAGAAATGCAGGTAGAAGTGGCTAGCCGTATTGCGGATATGGATAGAACCAATCCTGATGTGTTGCGTGAAGTAGAACTGATTTTAGAATCGAAGTTCTCGTCTGTTATGACGGCAGACTTTACTGTGGCAGGTGGTGTTGAAGCCTTGGCAGATATTTTAAACTACTCTGATAGAACGACTGAAAAAGCCATTATGGATAACATTGAAATGAAAGACCCTGAAATGGCGGAACACGTTCGGGAATTGATGTTTGTGTTTGATGATATTTACAAGTTAGATAACCGCTCCATTCAACGTATTTTGCGTGAAGTTGAAACGAAAGATTTAGCCTTAGCCCTGAAAGGTGCCAAGGATGAAGTGAAGGAAACGGTCTTCCAGAATATGTCTGAACGGGCAACGGCGATGTTAAAAGATGATATGGATTATATGGGTGCCGTTCGTGCCAAAGATGTTCAAGAAAAACAAACGTACATTGTCGGTATTATTCGTGCATTGGAAAGTGCGGGTGAAATTCAAGTGGCTAGAACCCAAGAAGAAGATAACTTTATTAGCTAAACGCTTGTAGCGTATTTTACCTTTTTTTATTTATTGCGTCTTTCTTTCGTTGAAACTAGGATTTTACATACCACATGCAACATAAAAAACCCACCCAGCTACCCAATCAAGAACCCACGGTTAATCGGCAAAGCTTAGTCAAACAGGGGGCTATTCAGGTTGGTGCACCTGTTTTA
>JAPLIO010000188.1 GCA_026389055.1 Candidatus Melainabacteria bacterium
TGTTCGTATTCGATGGAAACGCCTGCTGGAATACTTGTTGTCGTCTGAGTAACTATTAAAGTAGCATCTTCTGAATCGTAAATAGAATTCTTATCGGTTAGGGGTATTACCTCTCCTCCTTTGTTTACAATACATGAAGAGCCCTTCGGTTTGGGGGCTTCAAATTTTTGCACTATACCATCATTTCTTTTTACGGTTAATTTGCAAGTGTTACCGTCTTCTCTACCAATGGCTGTATTTGGTGGCATAGTTTTTTCAATTTCACCACTCTCCTCAGTAGTGTCTTTGTACTTAGCGGAAAAGTCACCCAAAGTAGCAGTTGCCGTAAAATCGCTTTCTGTTTTTCGGCTGTTTTGTGTGTGATCAATTGTTGTTTTTCTTGTAAATGATACCCCTAAATTCAATTTAACGGAAGGAGGTATACTATAAGCAGGATTTCGATTGATGGGGATGGGATTCGTATTAGAAGGGTTTGAATTTGGATAAGTAGGGTTTGTTGGATCGCTGGGAATTCGATTGATGGGGATGGGATTTTGATTAGAAGGGTTTGAATTCGGATCAGCA
The DNA here is from genome assembly GCA_026389055.1 of Candidatus Melainabacteria bacterium. Taxonomy (GTDB): domain Bacteria; phylum Cyanobacteriota; class Vampirovibrionia; order Vampirovibrionales; family JAJTHC01; genus JACEUU01. The sequence goes on from JAPLIO010000188.1 coordinate 565, forward strand.
GGATTTTGATTAGAAGGGTTTGAATTCGGATTATTGGTTGGGATTTGATTTGGCTCAGGATCAGCTTGTGCGAAAAGAACGCCTTGCGAATAATCGTTTGTATTGCCGTAATTGTAAGAAGAGGGGTTATAGCCAATAGATATCATAAGATAAGGATTCCTTTTTTTTGTTTATGTGGGCGATATGATTGTAGAGTAACCTTGGTGAAGTTCAGTAAAAAGCTAACTCAAAGCTTGTATTAAAATAAAAACAATTAGATGGTAGAAATTGCCTAATATCTATTTAACGTATCAAAGGCTTAACCTTTTGAAGCTAAAAGCAACGGAGCGTTAAACCGCTTAGGGGCGGATGCAATTCGTGCAATCCGCCCCTAAGAAAAACGTGTTAATTGTTGAAAACCCTTCACTCACAGAACCAAATAGAGAGAAAAATTAAAAAAGCCAGAACCCTGTATCTATAGTACCTTAAAGCAGTTTAATAACTTAACCGAATACTCCCTGTTGAAACATCATCATAAGCCAAGGCATCATTTTCATCGAAAAAGTACCCTGCTTCTAATTGAATAATATTAAACCCTTTAGCCTTCAATAGTGAAACAGGAATATCCACCGTAATGGTCTCCGCCGTATTCAAGGTAAAATGCTGAAACCGCACACCATTGATTTTTAACGTGGTTGGGCTTGAAGTATAAGTGCTAGCCTGCTGGCCTAAAGCATGAGATTCCGCCGTAGAAACGCCATACAAGCCATCCAATTCCAACCGAACAAACCCCGCAGGTACAGGCGTGTTACTTAACGAAAATACTAATTTTTTAACAGGGCTATGGCTTGTACCACCTACTTCTAACCCCTTATTGCTTAACATTAGTTGGTTCTTCAATGCCATTGCATTACCTGTATGGTGCAAAGCCGACCGATTACCCCAAGCTTTGACACTACCCGTATAAGTACCGTTTTCACTACTGTAGCTTGCCTTGGAAGATAGGGTGGTAGTGGTTGCACTAGTGTCTCTTTCAATCATTGAAGCCTGACCCAAAGAAGGTAATAGAAATAATGCCGCCAAAACGGCTACAGCTTCCAATAAGAATAGGCTGCTTCGTTTTTTAGTAACGCCTTGCATACTGCTGCTCATCATCATCATCTATACAACCCCTCTTCTTCGTTTTTATTCCCCGTCATCCCATACCTAATTAGTTGCACTCATTTATTGATGTTTCCCGCATCATATTCTAAGGGTGTCGTCCTAAAGGGGGGCAAAGTAAAATCAATGCAACAAACTTGTTACAAAAAACTACTCTAAAGATGTACATCTTTTACCAATTCAATCTTTGAATAGACCTCTTGCATGACTCGATAGGTGGGTGCAGATTCTAGGAATGAGGAACGGAGAATTTGAGGTGTACACTATAGTACATAAGAATTCGTTGATTCCTCTGGAATCATTCCGCCACTGGCGGAAAATACCGCAAATGACAACGTAAAACGTTCTACGTTTTCTCGCCCTGCGGATTTCTCGCCCTGCGGATGCCCCAGATATTGAGTCATGCAAGAGGTCTAATTGGTATTACGTTGTGCTGGCTAATGAGTGCATGCGTAACGGAGATTTTAAAAACTGCCACGCAAAGTACCATTCAGAAACCTTACGGTCTTCCCAACCTGCTTCTAGCTTCATAATCATATGGCGAAGCAGTAAGGCGTAATTATCTTGCGATAAACGATGCCATAAACATAGTAGATTAAGGTTTTTTCTGCCGCCGCCTTCCATAACACGCAGTTCTACAGGCACCTGTTCAATCCCCATTTCAGGGAAGCTAAGAGTAGCCACTTCATGGGCATAAGGGCGGAGTGCTTTTAAAGTATCCTTACTAACAGTTAAGCGGGTAGCAGATTCTGAAATATCGGCTGTCGTTAGCCTTACACTGTATTCACCTAGTTGGAGTATTGCTTGCCATTGTTGGTCAAACCGAATATCTGAGCGTTTTTGGGGAACATCTACGCAAGCAAGGCACACCATCCAAAAAATTAACATTGCATAGAGCGACCAAACTAAATTAAGCAGGATGGCAGGATTACCAGCCTCCCATGCCCACATAGCACCTAACCGAAGTAACCCGTAGGTGTGCAAGCCTATTACCACTAAGCAGGGGATAATCACATCCCAATTGGGCATGATTTTATTGGTGGTAACGCCTTTGGGGGTTACTTTAAACCCTAAGCCGAAGGGGTCTATAAAGGTGGCAAACACGTTGGGAATAAGAGCAAAAATGGGGATAAACTCATACACTTCAGACCAAAATGGCGAACGTCTACCCCTGTTAAACCAACCAAATAGTACCATAGACCCTATGTAGTAAGGGATAAAATACGAAAACATGGTTTCCACTGTGGCATTCATCGTTTGAATGGAAAACAGCATGTAGCAAAGGGGTAGCATCATTAAGAATAACCGAGCAGGGAACGTCGTCCAATACAGCGAACCAATTAAGTGAAAGTAGCGTTGGAAGATGTTTAGCCCTTTACACGTTAGTGGGTTGACGGCGGTGTATAAGGTTTGTAGAATACCCCTTGCCCAGCGGATACGTTGTTTCAAGTGGTCTACAGAACGGTTTGGGGCTTCCCCAAAACTAAGGGCTTCATTCAGGTAAACCACTTCGTATCCATCGGCTTGCAGGTAAACGGATGTCATCAAATCTTCAGTAATGGTTTCGGTTGGCATACCACCGAGGGCTTCAAGGGGTTCTCTTCGGGCAACGAAGGACGTACCGCAACAAATAACAGCATTGAAGAAATCCCGACCGGGTTGAATACCACGGAAGAATAAATCTTGTTCGTTAGTCATGCCTCGTTGAATGCCTAAGTTCATTTCAACCAAATCTGGGTTGTAGAAGCTTTGCGGGGTTTGTACCAAGGCGATGTTAGGGTCTTGGAAAAACCCGAGTATTCTGTGTAAAAACTGAGGGGTAGGTACAAAATCGGCATCAAAAAAAGCAATAAATTCATTGTTGGTTTGCCACAAAGCGTTGTTCACGTTACCCGCTTTAAAGTGTTTATTATTGGCACGGTCAAAATAGCCCACGTTCAATTCGGCGGCTAATGCTTTTACCCAAGGCCTTCTACCGTCATCTAGCACCCATATTTTTTTATGGGGATAGTTCATGTTCAAGCAACCTGTAATGGTACGGCGTAAAATAATTTCGGGTTCGTTGACGGTGGCAATAAACACATCTACAATGGGGGCGAATGTGCCTTCATAGACGGCTACTTGCATTTTATCGGCTTGGGGGCTTCGGTTGCTTTTCATTAAAAACAACGTCCAGCTGGAAAAGGTGTTGACGAAAAAGGCGTACAGTTCTGCCACCACAACCAGTAAACTGATGACCGTAGAAATATCCCCGCTGTCCCACACAATGGTATCGGTTAACCGCCATAGTAAGTAGCGTCCGCAGATGAATACCATGGGTAACATGGCTAGTAACCGTACCCAAAACGATTTATCATCTTTTAGGTTGGTGATGGCTAAAATCCACACCAAGCAACAGGCGGTGGGTATTAGCAGAAAATCTGCCGTATACACGGGCGGATTAACGGGAATGGACATCATCATCATCATAGGGGGTGATTTTAACCTTTTAGTGGGGACTTTAGCAATAGTTTTTAAAAATAGGGGTAGGTAGTAGACTAATAAACGCTGGTGTTTTCTAAAAAATGCGTTGTTGTAATGTTTCTTCTTCTGTAGGGGTGCAATTTATTGCATCCGTTTTGGGATTGTGGGGCGGACTGATGCAACGCATAGACCGAAGGGCTAATAAATCACGCCCCTACATTCAACACGCTATTTAAAATTTTGATTCGTATTATAGAGGAAATCTACGAAGGTTTATGTTCTGTGTTTACCACGGTTTTAGGCTCTGTAGCAACCTCTTTTTTATTGATAAACGGTTGGGTGTCATCCGCTTTCCGAGGTAATCCCCACTGGAAGGGCTTTTTGGCAAACGTGGTTTCCACGCTGCTACCCACATAGCATGATTGATGAGCATCGGGGCGTTTAGGCCATGCCACACTAACCCTTACCATGGCTTGGCTTTTTTGGTTCTCTTTGGGTAGGGCTACGCCTTCGTTTACTTCAACGCGTCCAACTCCTGTTCTTACCAAAATAACTTCGCCTTTCATCACGCCTAATTCAGGTTGGCTGATGAGTTTTACTTCAACAGGTTTGTTGTAATCCAATTCGCTTACTTGTTGTTCGTTCACATAGGTATCAATCCAAAGATGGTCGCAATCTAAAATTTGCACCACTTCGGTTTCGTTGGTAACGTATTCGTGGTTGTTGGCACCTAAGCTCCATACAACCCCGTTGACGGGGGCTTCCAACTTGAAGTTTTTCAACTTTTCGAGCGATTCATCCAACGTAGCTAGTTGGGAAGTCAGCGTTTCGGCTTCTGCTTTTAGGCGTTCCTGTTCGCTTTCTTGGTATAACAATTCGGTTTCAATTTCGTAAATGCGTTGGTCTGCATAGCCTTTATTCATAGCCCCATCAACTTGTACGCCTACTTGTGCAGCGTTGGCTTTGGCTTGTTCTACGCCTAATTTGGCTTGCAGTTTTTTTACTTCTTTTACTTTTTCTTCGGCTTGTTGGGCAGGGGCAAACCCTTTTTTTGCCAAGTTTTCAAAGCGTTTAGCATCTTTAATCGCTTGGTCTAGTTCGGCTTGCACGGCAGAAACGTTTTTATTTTCAAAGGTGATGCGTAACGCTTTTTGCTGATGCGATTCGCTTTTGAGTTTGTGCAACCGTGCTTGCCGAGTAATTAACCGAGTTTCTAAAATTTCGAGTTGTTTTTGGTTGGTACTAAGAGCTTGGGCTAGTTTTTGTTGTTCCGTTACTAGCTCGTAGGAACGGTCGTTTTCGATGTTGCCTAGCAGTTGCCCACTGTGTAGGGGTAGCCCTACGCTGATGTTTTCTAGCGTAATTTGCCCTTTAATAGGGGGGCGTAGGTGGATGATTTTTCCGTTGACGAAGCCCTGATAAGATTTGGCACTGGCAATTAACTGGAATATAAGCCAGCCACCACCAATGACGATAGTGAGAATGACTAGTAATCGGACAAGTTTAACGATAGTAGTACGCATGGTAGAAGGGTATTCCTCTTTATTTGTCGTTTTATTACAATAATTAGCAATCTTAATATTACAACTATATAAATTAAAACAGAAAAATTAAAAATATGTGCAACTTATTATTAAAAAGATAGTAAAAACATATATCAATAAAAAACAATCGTATAAAAAATTGCCTTATTGTAACAAAACTCCCCTAATACCCATTCACAGATTAAATAGCGTGTTCTTTCATCGATTGTTGTTTCAGTCTTTGGCTGGTTGGTTTGTTAGGGGGTGCCTGTTTGGGCACCCCCCAACACCCCCCACAAATTCAGGGGCAAGCCCCTAAAAACCCCCA
>JAPLIO010000010.1:0-6080 GCA_026389055.1 Candidatus Melainabacteria bacterium
TCCAAAGCCAATAACCACCTGCAATAATAAGCACACCCGCCACAATAAACGGAAACAACGAAAAAGAAGGAGGGCGTTGCTCACCCCGCCGACCCGCTGGCTGACGATGAGACTGCCCAAACGGTGTTTTGGGCGACTGCCGAAACGGGTTAGATAAAAACAATCCGCCCAAAAACCCAAAGGGGGAAGAAGCACTTCCGTTAGAGCGTCTGGATTGGGCATTTGGTGGGGTTTGTAATCTCATCATCATCATCTGGATAATATCCTTCTTCGTGTATTGAAGTAGTTCGTTAGTTGCTAGGCGGTTGATTGCTTTAAAACAAGCCTAATGCCCTAACAACGATTCTTTTAATTTAGCGAAAAACCCACTAGGATGAGGGGCTTCTTCACCTGATTTAGTCGTTTCAGCTTTGGGCTTTTTGGCAATCCGTTCTTGTTCCAATTGGCGTAATTGTTGCAACAAGTCTCGTTCAGCAGAAGAAAGCTTTTGCGGAATTTGAACCTCTAACTGTAAGCGGAAATCGCCACGGCGTTGGGGTTGGTTAATTTGCGGAATGCCTTCACCACGCAACGTAATAACCGTACCATTAGCAGAACCTGCGGGGATTTTAACGGTTTGAACGCCCTTTAGTAGCGGAATTTCAACCGTATCGCCCAAGGCTAACTGGCTAAAACTAACAGGGATTTTAGAAAGCACATCGTAGCCATCACGCACAAAATGAGGGTCTATGGCAACGTTAAGCACCACATATAAATCGCCATTGGGGCCATTTTTCCAGCCTGCATCGCCTTCGTTGGAAACCCGCAGGCGGGTGCCAGAATCTACCCCAGCAGGAATGGTTAATTCCAAGGGTTTGGTTTGTTCTTTACGCCCTTCGCCGTGGCAATCGGTACAAGGGTGGGGTATTACTTGCCCTGTACCATTACAGTGGGGGCAAGTAACCACTTGGGTAAATTGCCCAAACATGGTTTGAGCCGTTTGCCGAACTTGCCCATGCCCATTACAGTGCGAACAACTTTCCGCCTTCGTGCCAGGGGCTACACCACTACCATGGCAGGTGGTACAAGTATCTAACCGACGAACTTCCAGTGTTTTTTCGCAGCCAAAAGCTGCTTCCATAAAGGAAAGCTTCAACGAAACGCGTAAATCGCTACCACGGGCTGGGCTATTAGCAGAACCTCGCCCACCGCCACTGGCAGAACCAGCACCCCCCCCCATGCCTGAAGACCCTTGTAAGCCTTCATGCCCGTAGGTATCGTAAGTACGACGTTTGGTTTCATCGCTTAAAACGGCGTAGGCTTCGCCCAATTCTTTAAATTGAGATTCCGCCGTGGGGCTTTTGTTGGTATCTGGGTGTAGTTCTTTGGCTTTTTGACGAAAGGCTTTTTTAATCGCCGTCGCATCGGCAGATTTTGAAACGCCTAAAACTTCGTAATAATCTCTTTGTTGTTGTTGCTGGCTCATAATCGTAAAAAAACGTCCCTAGGTCTTAAAATCTAAACAAAAAAGCCTCTTATTCAGGCGAAGTGGCAACAATAACTTGTGCCACACGGATAATTTTATCGTGCAGTTGATAGCCCGCTAATTGTTCCGCAATGATTGAATTTTCAGGAGCAGAAGGCATGGCTAACTGGCTAACCGCTTCATGAATAGCGGGGTCAAACGGTTTCCCAACAGTTTCCATCCGCTTAACGCCCAACGCTTCCAACGCCTGTTTCAATTGCTGGTGCATCATCAATATGCCTTGATATAGCACCTTGGGTTCAGAGGCTTCACTCAGCGATTGTTTGGCTCTATCTAAATTATCCAACACGGGCAACAAATCAGAAACAAAGTTGTTCCAGTTCATTCATACGCCGTTTACGGAAATTGTCAAAATCCGCCGCTAAACGCAAATGCTGATTTTGCAATTGATTATAAGCTTCCACCTGCACCGCTAGGGCTTCTTCAGGGGTTGAAGTAGACACTTCTTCGGTCGCTACTTCTTGTGGGGCAACCGTTTCAACCGCTTGTTCTTCGGTTTGTTCAGCAGGGTTGGTTGTTGTCATTATAGTATTTTCCTTTATGATGAATGATTGGTTAGTGGGTGGGCTGGTGCAATGGTAAACCAATATCCCCAGTTTAAAACTTTACTATAATACCCAAAAAACACGAAGCAAACAAGGCTAAAACACGGACAAGTTTAAAACGTTTAGACATCTTTAAGAATCTGTCTAAACTGCAGGGGTAGGATTGTCTTCAGTAGAGGGAGGCTCTAACGAACGAATCACTTTAGCAGGGATACCTACCGCAAAACTGTGTGGCGGAATGTTTTTAGTAACAACACTACCAGCCCCAACTACAGAGCCTGTCCCGATAGTAACGCCGCCTAATACCAGCACATTACAGCCTAACCAAACAAAATCTTCAATAAAAATAGGGGGTTGCGTTACATTAGGGCGGAGCGTTTTAAAATTAGAAATTAACTGATGGGAACTATTGACAAACTTGGTGCCATGCCCTATGTTGACATAATTACCAATGGTTACTAAATTGGGGGCATCGAAATAAACATTTCGGTTGATGCTAACGCTTTTACCAATTTTTACAGGGGCTTCTAACGAATGAATGTAAACCCCCTGCCGAATAATACAATCTGGCCCAATTTTAAACCCTGCTAGGCGTAATAAAAACCCCCGCATTCTGTTGGCAACACTGCCATACCCTAATAAATCAACGAATTTAAAAACCCAGAAGGCATAAATGGCATGCAATTCAGAAACAAAAACTTTGCCAATTTTTAATAAAACCATCGGTAACTCACTGTTTGTTAATGTAGATAATAAACCTTCTCTTAATAGTAGCAACAATAAAATAATAGTCAAATAAGACGCCTTAAATTTTAGCACCTGACCTTTTTTTATTTTTCAAAATACGGAAGATTATCGCTTCGGGCTAGGGTGGATGCGTAAGGGGCAGTTCGCCACCCCCTTAATACCAATTCAAAGTTTAAATAGCGTATCTGGGTTTGCATCATGGGCGGGACACCACGGGGGGATGTCCCCTACAGTAATCTGATAATTCTCCCTTCGTAGGGGATGCCCCCGTGGCATCCCGAATCATGATTTTACGCTATTTAATGATTGAATTGGTATTATCTCAAGTTTTTATTTGCTGTTTCAGAGCGAAAAGAAAAAAAGAATGAGAAAGCGTCTTCTTCCAATGAACACTTTCTCAAAAAGGTGCCGACCGTTGCATCCTCAAAAACTGAATGGTGAAGGCTGTTAGTATTAACAGACGATGTATCATCAGGAAGCAGTTTTTGTGGGCGGCTTGTGTATCGCTCACATGGTAATAAAAACAAACAAGCACAACTAATTGCCTGTTTTTATAAAGTTAATTTAAGATTAATTGTTGTTTCAATTGGTTGGCAAACGCCACGTGTGCCGTATGCCCTGCATTGATAGCCACAATTGCCATCTGAAGCGAATCTGCAGGTAGCCCACACAGATGAAAATCCCCAATTAAATCTAACATTTTATGATAAAACGGCTCTTTGGGAAATTTCAAAGCCCGAGTATACCCCACCCCATCCGCACATAAGCCCAACGTATTTTCCAACGTTACACCCAATGCCATACCCTTGGCTTGCAAAACAGGCAATTCATCCACCAGCCCAAACGTTTGTGCCGAAAGCAACTGACTAACAGAAACCACGGCATCCTGCCTACCGTGCCATGTTGCCCAATCACCCCTAAACCCCTGATGCGGATAATCCAACGTATAGGTGATTGAAAACTGCTCTGCAGGGTAAGCAATCAGTGCCGTTTTCAGGGTGGACCCCTTCAAAAAAACAGGTTTATCTAGGGTGTAAATAGGCTGTTTTACCTTGATAGTAGGCGTTCCCCACTGGGAAATCATCGCTTCAAACCACGGCAGGGCAGACCCATCTAACAAAGGTAATTCCTTCACTTTTTCACCAATGAGGGTTACGGTTACATCATAAAAACCACTCATAGAAACCGCCGCCAAGAAATGTTCCACAATGGAAAGGACTTGCTTGGTTTCAGGGTGCATGAGGGTTACGCCCCGTTGCGTATCCACAATAAACTCAGTACTAGCAGGTAAAATAGCCCCAGTTGAAGCCCACACAAATTGAATGCCTTGCCCTTGAGGTGCTTGTGCCAACTGCACCGTTATAGGTTGCCCAGAAATCAACCCCACCCCCGAAAGCTCAATTATTGCGGATTGTGGCATTTAGGCATCATCCTGCTGGGTAGCTTCTGCGGATGAAAACGTGTTAAACAACGCTTCAAATTGACTGGCTTTTTCCTTCATAACCACCAATTCTTTTTGCAAAGCCTTAAAGGCTTTCGTCATTTCCTTCAACTTGCCAATATGTAAAATTTGTTCCATAAATTGACGGCTAGGCATAGCAGGCATACCCACCACCACTTGGCTAGGTTCTACATCTCTCATCACCGCTGAACGAGCCATAATAATGGCGTTATCACCCACAGTCAGATGGTCTGCTAAGCCCGCTTGCCCAGCAATTACAACCCCGTTACCAATATGACAACTACCGGCCAATCCCACTTGAGAAACAATTAAGCAGTTTTGCCCTATACGGTTATTATGCCCAATCATCACCAAGTTATCAATTTTTGTGCCTTTGCCAATACGGGTTTCCGCCAGCGTGCCACGGTCTATCGTGGTGCAAGCCCCCACTTCCACATCATCTTCCAACACCACCCAACCCACGGAATTAATCCGAATAATCTCAGTTACATCGCTAACGGGCTTGGTTTCGTCGGTTGATTTTTCGTGCTTGGCAGTTTCGGGGGTTACATAGCTAAACCCATCGGCACCAATCACGGCGTTGGGTTGAATAATCACTCGATTACCCAACTGAGAATAATCGCCAATAAAAACGCCCTTGTGCAGTAGGCAGTTTTCACCTATGGTTACATTCGCCCCAACCAATACATGCGGATGCAAAATACTGCCCGCCCCGATCATACTATTAGCCCCCACAACAACATACGCCCCGATGGTAACATTTTCGCCAATCGTCGCCGAAGCATCTACTTGAGCGGTAGGATGAATACCCGTGGTGATGAAAGCGGGCTTTTCAAAAAGGCTGAGGACATGGGCTAACCCCACTTTACCTCGCTTGACGACTAAAAAACCCAACTCGGGATTGTTTAGCAGGGCTTCAGGAATGGCTAAGCTTTCTTCTAACAAGCCCACTTTGGCAATGCCTGCTTGAAAAGCTGCAAAGGCAGATTCTGTGGCTACATAAATCATTTCTGTGGCAGATTGTGCAAACCGAGGATGTACCAACGCCGTAACAGGCAACAAGGCATTGCCAACCACTTTCGCATCAGGAATGAGGGTTGCCAGTTGCTCAAGGGTATAACGGGTTTTAGCTGGTTGCACAGGGGCAGGTTTTAATGGGGTGGCAGTGGTAGGCATCATCATATTTTAGGTGGTCTCTTCATACTTAAAGTGCGGATATTCACCTATTAGTGTATGCCAAACAGCATTGCAATGAAAGCGAAGCCTTAAAGGAAACTCTGAAAAAGCCTCCATAAGGCGTGCTAACCCCGAGGCGGGAGTGATTGCAGGGCAATCAATGTTACTGCAGTATTTTCTGCTTACGCAGAATGATTGCAGAGCAATCAACATTCGGTTATTTAGTTAGGCTAAACGCCCGTCATTGCGTTCATGCCGCCAGAAGCGGAGTGATTCCAGAGGAATCAACGTGCCTCGTTATCCCATCCTTCTGAAACCTTTTTCAGAGCTTCCTAAAAAAATGAAACCGTCGAAGCGACCAAACTTCGACGGTATAGTGAAAATTCCAACGACCAAATTGGAGATTTTCGTTTTTCATTTTTGTCGAATGCTCGACAGACCAATTTAAACTTAAAAACTTGGGGTTTGCGGGGGGTTGAGCTTCGGCGGTGTGTGCGTTCTTCTCATGTAATAATAAAAACAATCGCCCCACAAAAATTGCCTGTTTTTATAACTTAAGTTTACAGTTGTTACAAAAAAGAGATACACTGAATAAACTTTACGCTTCCTAACCAGTTCGGCATAT
>JAPLIO010000010.1:6095-8189 GCA_026389055.1 Candidatus Melainabacteria bacterium
TTAAGTTGGTTAAAAAATAAAGTTGCAAAAAAAGGGTGTTTCTGCTAGTTTAGTAGGGTTGCTGATATTTCTTGATTAAGTAAAGGCTCTCTCTGCTTGTGGCTACCCTAAGGGGTTATCTCCCTCCTACTGCTTTATTATTTCTCTCTTCTTTCTTTATGCGAATGTGGGGTAGCATGCGATTGCTTTGGGGCGGTTGTTGTTTTGGTATGATGCGATGTTGTTGTTGTTGTTGTTGTTGTTGTTCATTTTAACTCTATCCCGTTTTTGAGCGTTCGTTTTTTAGGCTTATCTATTTTTTACTGGTCAAACTAACATCATTTTTTTTGCAGAAGGCTTCATGCTTGTAGCCTTTATGGTAACTAAACCTTGGGTTACGTTGTTTGATTGAATTCCCCTTTCTCTATTCCATTCTTTTACTTATTGGAACTTAACGCTTTTGATTGTACTGCCTCGCACCACCACCCTACAACCAAGCCCTTGGCTTAACGGTAATAACTTACCGTCTGCTTCAGGGTATCGTTCGGGTAGTGTACCTGCTAGCAACCAACCCCTGCCTGCTTTTTTCAATCATCCGTGGATGCGAAAATTTGGTGCGATGGAACACCAACAACTTGAAACGCGATTGATGTGGCTAACCCCCACCCTTGTACCATTTTTGCATTTGACGGTTGATAATAAAGACGAAAAATGGGGGTTGTTTGCCAGAGATGAAATGGCGTTGTTAGTTGGGGCAGGTATCTTTTTAGGCACTAATTTACTAACACATAAGCTATTTGCCCACTTAGGTTGGTTTAAAGGCAGTTTAATAGAAAAAGACAAAGGCAACTTTTTTGCTTATGCCGTAGGGCATACAGCTGCCTTACTGCATGGAGGGTTTACGGCTATGTGGTTTGGCAAATGGGCAGATGCTATGTTTGTTCACCCTGTAAACCCTGCTATGCCTGTTGGGCAACGGGTTCAAAATTCTTTGTTACGCACCCCGCCTGCCCAATGGTTACGCAATATGGGGGTTCAACTGCCTGTTCCGCCTAAAACGGATGCACAAGACCCTGCTTATCCCCTACCGACACCGATGGTGGCGAATAATTCGACCAATCAAGAACAGCAACCCCCTGCTTCCGTAGCGGATGACGTGAAGACGGCGACGGGTGCGGTTATTGCCAAGCAGCGTAGTGGGCAGGCACTCCCTAACCCAGCTGAATTCACTAGTTTTTCAAAAAAATGGATGAAAAACTTGCAATCTGATTTTGGGGAAACACCTTGGGCAATTGCTCAAAAACTTTCGGGGTGTTTTATTGCTGTGCCTATTATTCCGCTGTTACGATGGCACCAATATGTTACGCCTGAACAACACCTAGATAAGCAAGAGGCTGAACGCAAGCGGTTAGAATTGGCTAGCCGAGATGCGACGGCTTTATTGGGTGGTAACGTGTTGTATTTAGGTATTTGGGTAACGGCTTTAAGTGTGTTGGAACATCACTATCCGCAAATGGATAAGAACTATCGGCAGAATATTGCTACCGTGCTAGGAGATTTCGCTAAAACGGTGAATGCGGGTATTTTTGCAGTGGTTTTTTCAAAATGGTTGACTGCTAGAAAAAAACGCAAGCAGTTACAGAAGGCGTTAGCTCATCAGCCGAAAACACCCCCGCCGCCAGCGGAAGCCTTACACAGGGTTAAGCCAACAGAGGCGGTTCATTCGTTTAAAAAGCCCCTCCACGCTTGAAGGGTATTCAAGAATTGAATAGCGTGTTCTCTCATCGATGGTCGTTTCAGTCTTTAGCTGGTTGGTTTGTCAGGGGGTTCTTGTTCGTTGATTGCCCTGCAATCACTCTGCCTTCTAGCAGAACCCCCTTATACCAATTCAAAGATTAAATAGCGTAAATTTTTTCTGTGTAGGGGTGCGATTTATCGCATCCGTTTGGGGATTGTGGGGCGGACGTGATAAATCACGCCCCTACATTAAATACGCTATTCAAACTTTGAATTGGCATTAACAATCCCCCACGAATTCAGGGGTAAACCCCTAAGAACCCCCAAAAAGCCACCCGCCTATGCCACCAGAAGGGCATTGACGGCGGGATGTTCTTT
>JAPLIO010000085.1 GCA_026389055.1 Candidatus Melainabacteria bacterium
ACATGAGTACCACAGTAACAAAATTAGCACGCCCAATAGACCTTTTTCCGTAACCTCAAGAATCTTGTTTTAGTATTTTATCCATAGTAAGCCGTTGCTTTTTATTGTACCATCAATATCAAATCCCCCCAAAAAAATCAAATGCCCCCGACGCTTTCAAAATAACGAATAAACGCTATGATGAGGAAGTGCAGTCGGAGGCTACCTAATCATTATAACTATTAACGAAAGGTTTGACAAGTGTTTCAACACAATTGTTTACAAGATCATCTGTCTTCTGTACGGTGGGAAAGCTATAAAGTAACCGCTTCCGATACTGATACTGATTCCGAAATATGGTTGCGATATCAGGAAAACATAGTACTATGCCAAAATTTTTACCCCTACCTACATTTATTTGAAATTAGTTTAAGAAACCATTTACAGAAAATATTACAACCAGTAGATCCGCACTGGTACAGTTATACTGTAAACTCGAAAGGGGACTATACCTATAATGGTAAACTATTTACCTCTATAGGATTAAATAAAATTAAAGAGGTTAATCAAAAATTGAGACTAGGCAAAAAAGGTAAAAACTATGTTCCAACGGAAGGGCAAGTAGTTGCAGGTTTAACATTGGGTTTTTGGGTGGATTTATTATCAAATACCTATATTCAGTACTTGTGGCCTTTTAAAAATAACAACATTCAAAATTTAGAACAATTATTTCCTAATATACCCAAAAATTTAATAAATCAAAAGAACGCTATTGGCGACATTATTTACCCTAAATTGAAAGCCATTGTATTTTTACGCAATCGTATTTTTCATTACGAACCTATTTGGGATGATCGTCATTTTAATAGTTTCCCAAAGAAATCTCTTTTATTACAATCGGTAAACGCTAGCGTGTTGGATTATTCTGTAATTTACGATGTTTTGATAGAGGTTCTTGGGTGGTTGTGCGAAGAGTTATTACAAGATGCCCATACTTTTAGAAAGGTTTAACACCATGAACAACCCCACCATCGGTAGATACCCCGCTACACGGCTTCGTAGGCTACGGCAAACCAGCTGGAGCCGCAACCTAGCCCGAGAAACCACCCTAACCCCGCATGATTTAATCCTACCGCTGTTCGTTTTGCCCGAAGCTGGCGTGGTTACGGAAGCAATCGAAAGCCTGCCTGGGGTTTTTCGTTATTCCATCGAAGCATTATTGCCCGTGTGCCAACAGGCGATAGACCTCGGCATACCGATGGTGGCACTGTTTCCCTGCACGCCTGCTGAGCTAAAAACCCCCGATGCCGTGGAAGCCTTCAACCCCGAAAGCCTTGCCTGCCAAGCCATTAAAGCCATCAAAGCCCACTTTGGCGATAAAATCGGCGTGATGATAGACGTGGCGTTGGATTTATACACGTCTCACGGGCATGATGGGCTACTTTCCGCCGATGGGCAACGGGTGTTGAACGACGAAACCGTGGAAACGTTGGTGAAACAAGCCCTAAACTACGCAAGGGCGGGCGTTGACGCCGTGGGCCCTAGCGATATGATGGACGGCAGAATTGGGGCAATTCGGGCGGCGTTGGAGGCAGAAGGCTTTGTGGATACGCAAATTGTGGCGTATTCCGCGAAGTTTGCTTCGGGGTTGTATGGGCCTTACCGCACGGCGGTGGGGTCTGCGAGCCAGTTGGGTGGGGCTTCTAAGGCTAGTTACCAGCAGGATGTGGGCAATAGCAAAGAGGCATTGCACGAGGCGTTGTTGGATGTAGCTGAAGGGGCAGATGTGGTGATGGTCAAACCTGCTAGCTACTACATGGATGTGATAGCAAAGGTTGAAGAAGCTTGCCTAGTGCCTGTTTGGGCGTATCAGGTTTCAGGGGAATATGCGATGATTATGGCGGCTGGAGAGCGGGGTTGGGTAGATGCCCCGCGGGTGCTGTTAGAGGCGTTGGTGTGCTTGAAGCGGGCGGGTTGTTCGGGGATTTTGACGTACGGGGCGTTGCAAGTGGCTAAAAATTTGAGGGGCTAACTTGATTGTTAGCCCGAAATTCAGCCCTATGCAGAATAAAGGGACAGAAATCAAAGGGGTGTAATTTTTGGATGGGTTAAACTGTCGTAACGCTTTTATTTAAGAGGGTTTACGGGGTATTTTTTAAACCCCTTACTTTGATTGTTGGGCACCTATTCATATTTGTTTGACCCCCGCCTTTTATTCTGCATCAGCATGAATTTCGGGACAGAAATCAAGTGTTGAAAATAACGAGATTTTGAACAAAAAATATTACAAAGAATTTTCGTGTTCTTTTTCTAATATTTCGTAAGCATCGTTAATTATTTTCATTTGTTCTTCTGCTCCTTCTTCTTTGTTTATATCAGGGTGGTTTTTTTGGGCTAGCTTTCGATAGGCTTTTTTAATTTCCTCAAAATCAGCAGTGGCTGAAACACCGAGAATATCTCTTGCAATACTGGAAGAGAGGGTAGAAGACTTAGAAGCTTTATAGCCTCCTGCTTGATAGTTGTTGCCATTAAGATAAATTAATAGATCTTTAACCCGTGCTAATTCTTCTTCGATCTCTTCAATGAAATTTTTTGGAGCTGTTGTCTGGTTAGCTTCTTTCAGGGCAACTTCTAATAGCATTTGGGCGTTTTGTAATGAAGGTTTCATTGAATCAACATCAACGAAAGCGGATCTTGATAGAGAGTCAGATGCTGATTCAATTATTGTACACGCATATTTGTATAGTAACGCTGGTACAATATAACCTGTTTGAGTAGTACCACAGAGGTTTATCATTTCTTGAATGAGTAGTTCCTGCATTTCGGCATTAATATGAGGAGGTATTGAACCTTCATTAGGGGTTAAACTGGTATCTGTTGCTGCTGCTGTTGTTTGAGCGGTTATTGTACAAAAATCTGCTAATTTTGTTTTTAGTGCAGCTGAATAATATTCTTGTTCTCCACCTAAATTGGCAAGCTTAGAAAGTTGAGCAAGGTAATAAAGTTCTCGGTTGGCTAATTGTTTAGCCTGCAGTGGGTTTTCATTGGCTTCTGTTTGTAGTTTATGGTTAATATCCAACATATGTTTTAATACGGTTGGGTTGTCAAATCCATTCCAAATATGGAGCGTAGAGAATAAAACTTTTTCGTTGGTTACCATACCATTATCTGATAGTTGTGATATGGAGGATTCTGTCTTTTTACCGCCAATTTGTGTGAGTGTTGTTTTTAAGGCTTTGTAAAGGTCTTCTTTCGTACTGGTTATTGTGGCTAGTTGTTGCCAAAGCGTTGTTTTTTCAGCTTGGAAATTTGTTTTTAATGCATTAATATCCACAGAAAGTGAAAGGTCTGGGTACTTTGCTTTAATGGTATCAACCAACGTTAAGCCTTGCTCGTACGATTTTGTTTTTTTAGCTTCTTTTAACATCATTTCTAATACGGTTATTTTTTCTGCCGTTGGCAATGTATCTACAACGGTTAATAGTTGTTCATTAATAATTTGTTGTGGTTTGATTAGAAAAGTTAAATAGTCCTTCCTATTGACAGTTTCGTTAAAATAACCCTTGTTTAAAATGGCGTTATACAATTTAACTTGCACGGGTAGTGTGTAGGGAAGAGGGGCTTTTAAATTAAATTGATAGGTTAAACCATCTTGTAAAGCTTTATCGTTAAGGCTCTTAAACGGATATACTACTGTTGGGTGCTGTTCATAAAAAGTGCTACGTTTGGCATAATTTTCAAGATGACCTCTATATCTTAATGGAGCAACTTGGGTAAAATGATGTAAGTACTTATCTTTTAAGGTTAGGTCTTCAGTTTTATCGCATAAATATTGAAAAGCAGTTGCTAAAAATATTTTGTGTTCCCGAAAATTATATTTGTAAAGCGTTTGATATTGGTTATCAGAAGCAGGTATAAGAGGATTATAGGCTTGTAACGATTCTTCTGGAGAATAAAGCTGAAGATCCTTTAATGTTTCATCATCCAAATCTAGACCAAAAACTTTTTTTAAATTTTCACGCACTGTTGGAGCGTCTTTTTCAAACCATGCTTCCATGGTTTTTTTGGCTTTTCTTAGTTTTAGTTGTTCAGCATCTAAAAGAGGCAATTGATTTTTAGGGTCGTTTATAAAGGTATGCCAGTCTTCTTCAGGCATACCTAAAGGTTTATTCCAATTATAGAAATAACTTGCACCATCATTAATTCTTGGTTTTTCAGCGTAAGTTAGCCAATGTTTTTTGTACCATTTCCAATCTGCTCTATGGCTACGAAAAGCTTTCTTAAACTCAGGGGCTTCTTTTTCTTTTTCTGTTAAAACGGGATGAAGTTGCTTAAAAATCTCACTTCTCAGTTGAAGTAAAGGTTTAACTCTATTGAGTTGGTTCAGTTGATAAGGCTTACTCCATTCGGTAGCATGCTCAACTTTAGGGAAAATGGTTAAAGCATGCTTTAATAATGCTTTTTGTTCTAGTTTGTTATCGCTATTTTTAGCCTTAGTTGCCATTTCTAGAAAGGCTTTTGCAAAAGCTATCCGTATTTCTGGTTGCTCTAGATCATCTTCATAAAGTCTCAATAAATTTGAGGGGATGGCTTCTTCGTACGTTTTTATTAACGATTGTAAAACATCGTCTACCAAAACGGTTTGTATGTTTAATAGTGTATTGATTTTTGTTTGAAATTTTTGGAAATTGCTTGGTTCTTCTTCTATTTCACCTTCTGTCAACGTAGACTCTTTATTTGGGCCAAAGGATTGATGGGTAGCGTTCGGTTTGTTGTGTTTAGATTCCTCTGCTTTTGGCAATAGTTTAGAAAACCACGTGCCCACCTCTTTATGCTTCCAAAGCCCTAACCCAATAAGCAAGGGAACAACAATAGCACCAGCAATGATTAGCGGGTTGGTTTTTGGTGCTTTCTCTGTTTCGGCTTCATCCAGCTTCTTTTTAGCGGACGGCTTTTTGACAAAGGTATCGGAATCGTCGGATTCGGCTTCGATTTCTTTAGAGGCTTTACGAGGGGCTGCTTGCTTGGAAGCCAAAGGCGGCTTCGGGAAGTTTTCAGAAGCCGTAGGGGGCAATGGGTGATGTTGAAAAGAGAAGAAGCTCATAATTTAAACCACTTGAGATTGTTAGTTTGAAATACCAATTATTATACAAGCATAAAACCTAAAAAATGGGTTCATGGTGCGTTTTTATTCATTTGTTTTATGTAACAAAAAAGTTACAATCGATTGTTTCAACCAACGACAAACACCCTTACCAAAGAGAGCTGTTATAAAGCCCTCCCCTTTTTTGCACCCGTTTTTAACCCCCCGACTTCGTTCTCCGTCTATGAAATCCCTCACGCCCTCCATCCCCCAACCCCCACTCAATACAGGAGCACTGCTAAATGATGATGATGATGATGTCTCTGCCCGCCAGTAGCGGCAACCTAGCCCACGAACCCGTAACCCTCAACATTACCCACTACAAAGGCGATACCTTCGAACTCATGTTCACCTACAGAAGCAAAGCCAGCACCAGCAACCAATACAACCCCATTTCGCTAGCAGGCATAACCGTACAAGCCAAAATATACCACCCCACCACCCTAGCCGTACTAGATACCTTCACCTCCACCACCCCAGCAGATGCCCTAACCGTAACCCCCGCCGACGGGCAAGTGCTATGGAAAATAACCCCCACCCGTCTAGCCCAATGGGGGCAAAACAACGTCAAATTCGACGTAAAGCTAATTAAAGCAGACGGCAGCGTGCAAACGCTGATTAAAGGCCCATTCACGTTTTCAAGCTTGTAATTGTCATTCCGAGCGAAGTCGAGGAATCTCCTTATCTGTCTCAGGAGATGTTTCGACAAGCTCAACATGACGAACCTTCTGCCGTTAAAAAGCATGTTCATATCTATTTTACCCAATAACAGATACTAAAAAGGAATCACCCTCATGATGATGAGTTTTCAACCCTTTCAGCTGGTGGTGCAAGCCAGCGGAGAAACGACCTTAATTACCGCAGGCATGCCTGGCCCTGCAGGGGCAATAGGGGCAACTGGGGCTGCAGGAGCTGCGGGCGTGGGTGTTCCTGTAGGAGGCACCGCAGGGCAAGCCCTCGTTAAAAATTCAGGCACCAATTATGATACGGCTTGGCAAACCGTTCCAACCGTAGGCGTGATTATTCAAGATGCCGCCACGCAAACCAACAGCACATGGTCATCTTCTAAAATACAAGCTCAGCTAGATACAAAAGCCAATACCACACACAACCACAGCACTCTGTATGCCCCACTAGCCAGTGCTGTACCCACAGGTGGAACGACAGGGCAAGTGCTGGTTAAAACCAGTAACGTTGATTATGCGGATGCGTGGGCTAGCCTAATTAACACCGTCGATGAATTTGATATTACAGGCGTTTCTTGGAGTACAGGAACCCCTTCTACCACGGCGGTACTAAAAGGCAGATATGTTGAAATGGGTTCCTTGGTAGCCTTAAGCGTTCGGTTAGATTATGGTACAACTGCTGTTACCAACTTACTTTGTACGATACCGATGAATGGTCAGTTTCCTTTAGCGTTAGAATTTTCAGGGGTAGATACTGCCAATGAAATTATTACGGTAGGTTTGGGGGTTATTACACCCAGTGAAACCAGCATTAACACAACGACTTCGGCCTTTGTGTGTATTCGTAGAAACGGGGCTAACAATGGGCAGGAAATTTATGTTCGTGCCCCAGGGTTGGCGGCGTATCGGTTTGTTTCTTGTATGCTTTTGTATCGCAAAGCTTAGGAAAGGTCTACTATTGATTTTCGTTCCTACTGGTTTGTTTGAACTCTTACGCTATTGCACTATCTTCCTGAAAAAATACCAGCCCTACTTTGTTAATAAAGCAGGGCTGGTTTGAGGTTTAATCTGTTTTTTTTAGTAGTTGTTACTACAAAGCAACAGAAGAAATAACGCTGTTAGCTTGGTTCACAAATAATACTCTGTTGCCTAGCAACACGCATTTATAACCGTCAGGCAATTTGCTAATGTTGTTAGGAATGGTAACACCATATAGTGCCAAGGTGCCTTCAGAAATGTAATTTGAATGAACCACACTGTTAATTACTTCAGTTGGTACCACGCTACGAAACGCAACAATAGCGTGGCGTTCTTCACGGGTTAATGGGCGTTGAACACCATCTAAACTAAGCACTTCACGCTGAATGCCAATAGGCATAGAAAGCAACTGCTCTAAGCGTAAATCATAAGCAACTACTTGTTTCTGAATATAAGAAATAGTAGGGGCAGATGAATAACCTTGTTGAATGGTTTGACCTGTAATGGGGCTAAATACGCTTAAAAAAGCTTGATCTTCAGCATTTGCATTGTTGGCAGTGCTAAGTACGGCGGTTACAACCAAAGCAAAGGCTAAAGTTAGTTTTGAAAGAGTTAAAAATTTCATGGGGAACGCTCTCCTGGATAGACTGTGGGTAAAAAGTAACGGGGGTAAAAAGTAACGCTGTGAAGTAGTGGCATGATGGCAGTGGATTAACACTGACCTTTATTGAAAAAGGTATACCTATTAAGAATAAACGTTTCTTGATGAAAAAAGTTGCTAGTCAATTTTTTATCATTTCATTTGATGTTACGAAAAAGGGTTTAGTGGGATGAGATAATGAGGCACGAGAAACGCAGTAAGGGCGTTTAAACCTAGTAAATAACCGAATGTTGATTCCTCTGGAATCATTCTGCCACTGGCAGAAAATATCGCAGTAACAAAATTAGCACGCCCAATAGACCTTTTTCCGTAACATCATTTGTCCATTTTAGTATACCGATTGATAGGGGGGTGCTGGCAAGCTAACAAGTATTAAAAATAGGCTATTTGGAGGAAGTGAAAACTTGTTGGTAAGAGGTAAGCTGTTAAGCAGGTATTGTAGTTTTCAATACATCTTCGTATCCAATTTTCCAAAAATATACACCCTTTATAAAGGATAACTTTCATCTATGCGTCAAAAATTATCATTATTGAGCTTTTCAGCTCCCTCTGTAAAAACTGCTGTATTTTCTGTGCTATGGATGGCGTTAGTTGCCATTCAGCTAACGGGTATGCCCGCCAGCCATGCCTTAACCAGTATCACCAATTTAGCCGTGAGTGATTCTGGTGCAGATTTGCGTGAAGTTTCATCTGCCCCTTCTGCTACAGAAGCTCCTACTTCGTTAGTAGCCGTTGCTGCTACCCCAACCCGCACGAAGT
The DNA here is from genome assembly GCA_026389055.1 of Candidatus Melainabacteria bacterium. GTDB lineage: Bacteria > Cyanobacteriota > Vampirovibrionia > Vampirovibrionales > JAJTHC01 > JACEUU01. The sequence continues at coordinate 8,207 of JAPLIO010000085.1, forward strand.
TAGACGCCATTGAAGGCAACAAGCTAGGTAAAAAATCAACCGCGGCAACAAAAGCCAATACGGCAGTGGCACTTTCAGCTACGTTACGCCAGTTAGAAGACCAAATTGCGTTGTTGGAACAAGATGAAGAAGCCAACGCAGAAGTATTAGCTGCCTTGAGAGATTCCCACAAGCGGTTGCAAAATGAGCTGGTTACGTTAAGTCTTCGGTTGGATGCCATTGAAACCACCGCTACCGAACATAATCGCCGATTATCTGCCCTTGAAAAAGTACAAATTCATGGCGATGCCACCTTCGGTTCATTAAGCGATTTTTCCAGAGGGCATGGGTCTAAAGGCGGTATTGAAAACGCTACCAGTACCGTTGGGCGTTTACGCTTAACCATTGATGCCCCCGTTTATGAATCAAAAGGGGAAGATGACAAATTAGGGAATGGTACGATTTCCGCCCGTATTATTGGGGCGTTTGGTCGGTACGGACCCGCTGCTGCTGCCAACTCAAACACTTACGGTTCAACTTATTCCTATAATGCTTATTCTCGTATTTCTTCAGATATTTCAGCCTTCAACGAAGGGTTCGGTACAGGGTCTGTTGGTGCAGGTACTACCAAATTGAATGGACAAAGCGGCTATACTTCCGCTACTCGTCCTAACATCTTCTTGGAGTCTATTTTCTACAAGCAGAATATTAAAGGGAGTGTCCCCTTCGTAACGGATTTACCTTCTTTTGGAAAAAAACGTAAGCCTTCCGCCCCTGATAGACAACGTACCGCAGATGTTTACGCTGGTTTAGTGCGGTGGTGGGATTTGTTTGATGTTTCCCCGTACCGTGGCGATGAACAAAGCCAATTCCAGAACAACGCCTTTATTAACACCCCTGGTATTGCGGTAAACTATGCCATGCCAATGGTTGGGCATGTGTTGCACCAAGGCTTAGGTAAATCTGCTTCGTTGGATTTTAGCACGGCGTTGGGCAGTGTGGATGTGGGCGATTTTGCTGATACGTTAAACGTTACCTATGAAGGTAAAGTGTTCTATAAGCCCGCGTTTTTACCTGAAAAATTCCAGAAGCCTGGGTCGGTTTATGCGGGTGGTTATAACGTAACCATGTCGGGGAATCGGAACTTTAACCAGTTGCTGGCTTCTTCTTATGGCTTTAATACTGGATATGCTAAAGATAGCTTAAACAGTGTTTACCTTGGTTGGAACCAAGAATGGTGGAAGGGCATTGGTACCACTGTTAACTACTTGTGGAATAGTGATAGCCCAACCGCTGTTTTGTTAACCAGCCAACAGCCAGGCCCTGCAGGTGCGGCTATTGGTGCTAGAAATGCGTTTTCAACCGTTGTTTCCGTGCCAATGTCTGTTTTCGGTAACCATAAACGGTCGAACGATACCTTAGGCTTAGCCTATGCAGGGGTTAATATTCAAGCTGGTGGGCAAGGGCCTTCAACCACTTATGAACATGTGATTGAAACCTACTATCGTTTTAAAGTGAACGATAACTTCTCTATTATTCCTAGCTTCCAGTGGATACTAAACCCGATTGGTAGCCTTGCCAACGCCCCTATCTCCATCATAGGGTTACGGGCATCGTACCGCTTCTAACTACTTTGTATTGAAGATAGGTGTGTGTTAGCACATGCCTATCTTCCTTTTATCTTATTGTAATTTTACTCTACATCATACGCTTAATGTAAATTAAGTATTCTTTTTGTTTTTACTGCTTCAAATATCCGACAATGAAATTAGTTTTTAAACCAT
>JAPLIO010000108.1 GCA_026389055.1 Candidatus Melainabacteria bacterium
ATCGATGACAAAACACCACATTTCAGGATGAACTTGGTATCAAAGGATAACGCTGCCGCCATAGTCGTGCCTTTTGAAATTGGGGCAGGGTATAGAAATGCCGAAAAAAGGAACGACTTGATGTTTTAAAAAGGCTTACCTGAATAAAGCGTCCATACGGGTACGCCCTAAAGCCCCAAGCAGGGGGCGTTCTTAAAATTAAAACCCGAAAACCATTAATATGAATGGCTTTCGGGTTTTAATGGTGGAGGATAGGAGACTCGAACTCCTAACCCCCTGCTTGCAAAGCAGGTGCGCTACCAATTGCGCCAATCCCCCAAAAAGAAGAATTTATCTCTTTTGAATGTAATTATCATATCGTAAACATCTTAAAAATCAAGTCGTTTTTTAAAAAAGCTTGCCATTTTCATACCGCTGATAATTTCACATTTCCTAAGCGTTAAAGTCGTATAAACTTATCGTCAAATTGAATGCCCAATCGAGCATCAGAGTTTCTACGAACAACGTTCAACGTTACTGAATTTGTCGAAAATGAGTTAGTATTCTCATCCGTATTTCGTATCAATTTTTCAAACTTAGCTAACGCTGCTCGACACTCGGGTAACGATCTATTAACCTGTTGAGTGGTAAGAGGTGCAGAGAAAGTTACTAAAATTTTAGAAGTATTCAAAGTGAGGAAGGTTGCTCCCACACTAGAAGGTTGCTGACAGCTCAAGGCGGCAATCAAAATCTTTTTGACTTCTTCTGTTAGTAGAGCTGATTCAAGAGCTTCTACAGCTTTTACTGCCTTTGAAGCGGTAAAGGGAGTAGTAGCTACCTCAGGTGCCTTCTTTAATGTCGTCTCTGCACAACTCACTAACAGGGGCATTAAAATACTGATATCAGCCTCCTAATTGTAATCTTTCTAAAGTCCCTCCCGCTTCTTTCTTGGGCGGTGGTGGGAGTAATCGTATTGGCAGGGGTGGTTAGGGCTATTGCCTGTTGCAGTGTACCCAAGGGGGCTGTGGCTTGGCAAACCCTTTTATCCCTAATCAATTGAAATGGGGCTACAGCAGTTAGTTGCATCATGACTTAATCAGTCTTTCATTTTTTTTGAGAATGCAGCAGTATACCGTGTCATGGGTGCAATTAGTTCCTCTTATTTAGACAGGTACATAGTATTTTTTCAATAGTAGCTAATTAAACTTGTAACAAACTGTAACAAAAAACAACCTTATCCAATTGTTTGTTTTTATTATCTTATAGAAAGACCATTGCTTGAGAGTGCTTCTTCTCAATAATCCCTATGTTTAAGACCGAACAACAATACCTTAGAAAGAACCCTTTATTATGATTAACTCAAACCCAGCATTAACGAATAACTTTTCACAACGCCAGTGGTTTTCTGGTAGTGGTAAGTCTAAAAAAACCAACTCTTTTGTCCCTTCGTCTTCTTACGCTAAAGACCCGATTTTTTTAAAGGCTGCTAATCAAAAGTTATATATCGGTGCGGGTAACGAAGCACCTACTAATTATGGCATTGTTTACCAAGGAGAACTACTTAATAATGACTTTAAAGCCCAAAGCATCATCGCAGCACCTGTTGATGGGTATAAGTTTAATTTAACCAATCGTAATGTAGCCACTGAAGTAAACATAGGTCCGTTAGATTTACAGGCAAAACGGGGGCATTACCTCACGACTGTTCAAGCAGATAATAATGATACGCTACGGTTTAGTCAAATTTCAGGAACCAAAACAGAAATTGATAAGGTTAGTAAGCTACGAGATGGCAAGGTTGCCGTTAATTTCAAAGTTACAAGAGATAACGATGCTGATAGCAGTAACACGGTAAGGGTTATTGCAACTAAAGAAGATATGAATAAACTGCTCAGTTCCGCTGAAGGGTTATCGCCTGAAGCACTAAAGCAAGCCAAGGCTGATTTAGAGGATGCGGGTATTAGCACTAAGGCTTCTGTCAAAAAAACAGGTGAAGAACGTGGTAAAGTAAGCCCTGAAGTAGCAGAAAGTGCATTGAATTCCAGAGCTATCATGTATGGTAAAGATCATAAAATCAATGAAAATTTTATCAAGTATAGAAACGAACTGGAAACAGGTGGCTATACCGTAACAGAAGGTGCTGATGGCAAATATAAGGTAACCAGAAAAGCAACTGAAACCTCATCAACTAGCACTGCTAATAACAACACGGAATCCCGTCGTTCATCATCGACTTCTGCTTCTGCATCGTCTTCGGCTTCTGCTCAAGAAGGCAGTGATGGTAAAATACGATGGAGATCTGATAGTGAAGGTTCTAGGCCATCAGGAGGTGATAACATTCCAATCAGCGTACCTGGTACTAGATTGAAAGATGATATCACTTATACTCCTAAAGACGTTGAATTATCTCCTGCTCCAGAACCGACACCCTAACCAATAACTTAAAACCCCAACGGATGTAGCATGAGCTACATCCGTTGGGGTTTTAGTCTAATTTTGTTTGATGAAATTTTGCCAAGTATTGTGCATCAACTCGGCAATAGTCATCAACCCAATCCCACCGGGTACGGGGGTAATGGCACTACAAAAAGGCGAAACGGCCTCAAAATCTACATCGCCCACTAATTTATCCGTCTGCGGATGCCTGTTAATACCGACATCTATCACCACCGCCGAAGGCTTTACGGCACTGGGTTTCAACCAATGCGGTATACCAATAGCTACTACCAAAATATCGGCTTGCCTTGTAATAGCTTCAATATCAGGCGTTTTACTATGGCAGATGGTTACCGTAGCATCTGCTTGTAACAATAATTGAGCCATTGGCTTACCCACAATGTTAGAACGCCCTACCACCACAGCGTGCTTACCCGCTACAGAAAGTTGGTAATGGGCTAGTAACCGCATAACACCAGCAGGCGTACAGGGTATAGAAAAGGGATTTTGCCCTGCTAATAGTAGCCCCAAATTATGCGGATGAAAGCCATCGACATCTTTTTCAGGCAAAATAACGGCTTGTAGTTGGCTAGCAGAAAGGTGCGAAGGTAAGGGTAATTGCAACAACACACCGTGAATGTTCGCATCGGCATTAAGGGCTTCTAAACAAGCCAGTAAATCTGCTTGGGTGGTTTCAACAGGTAGCCGATGAATTTCTGAATGGAAACCTAGTTCCTTGGCAACTTTGGCTTTTTTATTCACATACACTTGGCTGGCAGGATTGCTTCCCACTTGCACAACGGCTAAACCGGGTAGCGTTTTTATGTGAGGATTTTCCCGCTTAAACGCTTCAAATGCCGCAGCAATAGAAGCTAATAAAGCATCAGCAACAGGCTTACCTGCTAACAGAAGAGGCTCTTTGGCGGTTTGGCTTGTGGCTAAATTCATCATGGTTTACCTACGCCGTGGGAACGGAGTTTCTAAAAGCCGTAGCAACAGATAAATCAATAGATTCTTCTTTATTGAGGGGTTGCTTGCATATACTGGCATCTGGTTGAGAAGATTCAGGCACTAGTGCTGCTTCCGCTTCTTCTTCTGCACTGCCAAACCGACGCATTTTCTTGTCATCAAACTGCCCTTCCCATCTAGCAACAACAGCTGTAGCCACGCAGTTACCCACTAAATTAACAGAAGTTCTACCCATATCCAAGAAGTGATCAACCCCTAAAATAACGGCAACGCCTTCAATGGGTAACCCAAATTGGGTTAGCGTACTAGCCAAAATTACCAATGAAGCTCTCGGTACGGCTGCAACGCCTTTACTGGTTAGCATCAAGGTACCCATAATCAGCAGTTGTTTGCCAAAATCTAATTCCATACCCGCCATTTGTGCCACAAATAAGGTGGCAAGAGCCAAATAGAGGGTGCTACCATCTAAATTAAAGCTATACCCTGTAGGCATTACAAACGAAACGATATGCTTAGGCACACCAAAGCGTTCCATAATAGACATTGCCTTGGGTAGGGCAGATTCCGAGTTGGCGGTTGAGAATGCAATCAGGAAGGGTTCCCGAATGGCGGAAAGCATTCTTAAAAACGGCACTTTAATAATGGAACAAGTGGTTACTAAAACCAATAAAACGAAAACAGCTAACGCTAAGTAGAGCGAGCCTGTCAATTTGGCGTAAGTGGCTAAAATACCTAACCCATGGCTACCAATAACCGAAGCAATTGAAGCAAAAACGCCGAGTGGTGCAAATGCCATTACGTAGCCTACAAACTTGAACATTACTTCGCCTAAGGCTTCAAGCCCTTTTAAAACAGGCTTGCCCTTATCGCCAGCCGCCATAATGGCAAGGGCAAAGAAAACAGAGAATACCACAATTTGCAGTACATTGCCTTCAGACATGGCTTGCACAATGCTGGTAGGCACCATGCCAACAAACGTATCCATAAAGCCGTGGTGGGCTACCACCCCTGCATTTTGGGTTATCTGTGCTAATTCTGCGGCATTATTACCAGCTAAGCCTAAACTAAATCCTTCACCGGGTTTTAAAAAGTTGCCTGCCAACAAGCCAATGGCAAGAGCAACGGTGGTAGCAATTTCAAAATAGACAATGGTTTTTACGCCCAACGAACCCACTTTTTTCTTATCACCCGCACCAGCGATGCCCACTACCAAGGTGGAAAACAACAACGGGGCTATCAGCATCTTAATCATGTGTAAAAACATGGTAGATAAAGGCTTAACGGCAACCGCCCAAGTAGGCGCAACAACCCCTAGCAAAACGCCTAGTATCAGACCGATAAAAATTTGAACGGTTAAGCTTAGTTTAGGAAGCTTTGGAATGGCTTTAGACAGTAGCGTCATATACAGAAAACCTCTATCGGTAGAATGAAAGAATAAACTCTTTTTTTGATGGGTATAGATGCAGAAAGGACAAAAAACAAGAACGAGTGCTGGCTTGTAAATAAAAATTAAATTGTTTAACTATAAAATAACAAAAAAATGAGACGAATAGACCGATAAAGGCAGTTTGGCTGGGTAAATTGTTACATTCTTAACATCGAAAAGGGTGCAATTGAGATAGTCGTTATGCCTATGTCTCAGTAGTTAAAGTCAATCAAACACTGTAATTCCCTTCATTTTCCCATTAAAAAACCGTCTATCTAGGTAGGAGAGGTTACTTGGGTACCTATGAATTACCACGGAGGGACTACATGAAATGTTGAATCACCTATTTTATACGCTACAAAGCTGGTTTGAATCAGGCATGCCCTTGGGTGCTTCGTCTGCGTCTGCTTGGAATGAGTGGGATGCCCTTGAAGATGATGAGCTACCTGTCGCCTTACGAGAAACGAGCAGTTTGCCTAGTTACAGCATGGTTAGTCATCAAAATGTGTATCATCCTAGAAGAGCTGACACGTTATTGCTCCGTTCTGGGCAAACGGTTTCAACCAGCCTGCTACAAAAATTGTGCCAGTTTGGTATTGATGTGGCAGATTTTTGTTCGTTAAAGGAAAAACAGTCAGGGGCGTTACACCCTATTACAGAAGAAACCATTGCGTGGTTGCCTGCTAGCCATCAAATTTTAAAGAAAACGGCGGCTCAACACAGAAAAGCATTTACCAACAAAACCGCCTTTTTAGGTTTAACGTTACCCACTACCGAAGGGGTTACGGCTCCTGTTCGAAAGCGGTTTGAAGAAACGCTAAAGGCACTAAAAGCCTGCCCTATGCCTAATTTATTGGTGTTAAACCCATTGCCTAGGGAACAACGGAAATTGGGGAAATTATTAGAAGCCATTGGCGTTGAATATCAGCAAATTCAACCCGTATTAACACTGGTAACCCTCCCGTATATGCTACGAAAATATCAACCCCATACCCTTATGATTGATGAGGCTTGTTGGCAGACTAATCCGAAATTGACAACCGAAGACGTACTTCAAAACATGACTATTCTTATCGATGTGTTAAGCCAAGAACTACGGGTATTACAAGCCCAACAAGCCGTTGTAGAAAATGGTATCCATCTGTTGTTTGTATTAACCCCTCAAACTTCGCAACGAGGGGCGGTTGTAAACGCCCTAACCAAGCTGAACACGCTTGCAACGGTTAAAGTGCTATGGAAACCCTGCAAACGCCCTGTGGCAAAAGAAGCCCTGAAAAGCTTCATTCAAATAACGGACGTTCAGTTGGAACGGCGTCAAGAAGTACAATCATTCGTACGATAACGATAATAGCCCCCCTCTTTGTTTAACGGTCGTACCAACCAGTAGGAACGACCATCGCATTTGCCCTGCAGCTGCCGATGCGTTCCGTCCACCGCAGGGGCAAAAAGAACATCCCCTCGTCCATGCCCTTGTGGTATAGAGGGGTGGCGTTTAGGGCGGTCTTTAGGGGCTTGCCCCTGAATTTGCGGGGGGTGTTGGGGGGTGCCCAAACAGGCACCCCCTGACAAACCAACCAGCTAAAGCAAAGAACAACAATCGACTTGAGAATACGACATTTAATCGTTTAATTGATATTATAATCAGAAAGTTGTGAACCTGCGTGCCAATGCCTTCTCATCCTTCATCACAATCGAATGCTACAGGCCGCTTCGGACATTTTCCTTCAGCGGCTAAAAACCTGCTTCAACGCCGTGTAAAGGATGTTCCAGCCCTACCGCAAGTGGTGCATCATGTACTGTCTCTTTTCGGGAAATCAGAAACATCTACCGCCCAAATAGCCAAGATGATTTCCCTAGACCCCGGGCTAACCGCCAGAGTGCTACGCATGGTCAATTCATCGGCGTACGGGTTTCAACGGCAGATAACCTCTATTCAGCACGCCATTGCGTTATTGGGCTTTAGTTCCGTGCAAGGCTTAGTGCTAAGTGCCAGTATTTGCAACTTATTCAAGGCATTTACCCCCAAGCATGGTCAGCCATCGGCAGGGAATAAGAAGCATCAGCAACCGAGTTTGAATGTGCATGATTTTTGGCAACATTCGCTATTGGTGGCGTTGTTATCTAAGCGGATTGCCCATTTGTACCGCATTCCCAACGAGGAAGAAGTGTTTAGTGCCGCTATTCTGCACGATATTGGCTATTTGATTCTACACCACTACGCCCCAGAACTAGATATTACGCTAGCCAGAAATTTTAAACAGGGGAATTTATCGTACGATACGTTGGAAACGCTGGACGTAGAATCTAGGCTATTAGGGTTTAACCATTGTGAACTGGGGCAGGAATTGGCGGAAAAATGGAAGTTGCCCCAATTGATGGCGGAAGTGATGACGTTTCATCATACACCGCAATTGGCTGCTGAAGGCAATAGTGCGGTTTATTGTGTGGCGTTGGCGGATTATTTGACTAAATTCCATACGGAAGATACGCCGTTGATGGATAACATTACCCGAATTCATCATTTGTATAAGCACTTAAACCCAGCGGTGGCAAGCTATTTTAGTATTGAAAGCCCCGATGATTTGCGTGGGCTGATAAACCATGAAAACCAAGTAGCTGAAGAGGCGAAAGAGCTTCAGCATTTGTTTGATAATGAGGCGATGGAAGACCCATCGGTGGAAATTACGGGGACTGCTGTGGCGGAAGCAAAAAACACGTCGGTGCACCCGCCAAGGCATTAGGTTTTTTGAACCTAAAAAGTGGTTGACTTTCACCTAAAAAGTAGTTGATTTTAACCTAGATTTAGTTAATCCTAACCTGAAAAGTAGTTGAAGGTTTTGGGCATTATAATAAATGAAGTTACGGAATAAGGGTATACAGGGAGGGAGCAGAAGGTCTTTTTTACTAAAAACCAACCTAAAACGCTAAAAAAGTAAAAACCTACCCCTATTTCAACCCATTTCAACCACTAAAAACCTAAAAACTACACACCAC
>JAPLIO010000172.1 GCA_026389055.1 Candidatus Melainabacteria bacterium
ACAGGTTGATTGACTTGAGGGCGTTTATTTGAGATCGTTGGATGGCGGTTAGTTGTTGGTAGCCTTTGGGCATTTGTGTGTATCTCCTTTTTATTGTCGTTAATAAAAAGATACTACAACCAGTGGCTAGCCGCTCCCCCTTGTGGAACACTTCTTACTTGAATCCGCCCCTTGCAATTAAAACCCTATAAACAAGGGTTTATTGGTAATTGCCCACTATGTGGCTACTGCAATGCGTTTAGCATAGTATTTAAACAAGATAAAACGTTACTTTACTGCCATGCCTGCAATGCCCCATTTCAAGACTTTAAACACCATTTTGAAGGCATCGGGCTATGGCAAAGAAATAAAAACACCCCCGTTGCGATTGCGAAACCTGCGAAAGTTGCGGAAGTTAAGCCCAACGGGCTTTTAAGCCGAAACGCATCAACCTATAGCAACACCCTGTGGCTTCAAGCCTTGCCTATACACAACACGCAAGGGGAACGCTACCTAAAAACCCGAGGTATTAACCCCACGGGCTATGCTGATTCACTCCGTTTTCATCCCGCCTTAAAACACACGCCTAGTGAGGAATACTTCCCCGCTATAATCGCCAAAATCAGCACGGTTTCGGGTGAATTTACGGGGGTGCATCGTACCTATTTAGCCCCTGATGGGCTAGGTAAAGCACCTGTTACCCCCAATAAAATGATGCTTGGGGCAAGCAAGGGGGGAACTGTGCAACTAAACCCCTTTACAGGTAATACGCTTGCCGTTACAGAAGGCATTGAAACAGGCTTAAGCGTTCTGCAAGCAACGGGAATACCCACTTGGGCAACCCTTTCCACCGCTGGGATGCAAACCATGATATTACCCCCCTTATTAAGCACCCTCATTATTTGTGCGGATCACGATGAAGCGGGTATTAAAGCGGCTACCGCCTTATGTGATAGGGCTACCCAACACGGTATAGCAGTGAAACTTGCTATTCCCCCTACCTACGGCACTGATTTTAACGATTTATTACTTAAAGAGGAGCTACCTGCATGAACATGAAACAGATTAACACGTTAATAACCGAAACCCCTGCTGTTGAAGGGGAAGCCCCTCGGGCGTTGGTTTTAAATCGCCCCACTGCACCCCGCTTTCCGATAGAAGCCATGCCTAACCTACTGAAAGAGGTTATTCACGCCATACAAGCCACGACACAAGCCCCTTTAGCGTTGTGTAGTCAATCTGTTTTGGCTGCCGCTTCATTGGTTGCCCAAGCCTATATTAACGTAGAAGTATTGGGGGGAGGCATCAAGCCCTGTAGCCTGTTTTGCATTACCATTGCTGAAAGCGGGGAACGTAAAACCACGGTGGATAACCTCGCCTTAAAAGCAATTAAAACCCATGAAGAATGGCTCAGGCTTCAGTATAATTTAGAGTTCAAAAATTATAATCTTGAAAAAGAAATTTACGATGCACAAAAGAAAAGGCGGATTCAAGTAAGAAGTGTTCCACAAGGGGGAGAGCGGCTAGCCACTGGTTGTAGTATCTTTTTATTAATCACAATAAAAAGGAGATACACACAAATGCCCAAAGGCTACCAACAACTAACCGCCATCCAACGATCTCAAATACACGCCCTCAAGTCAATCAACCTGTCCAACAGACGCATCGCCAAAGTATTAGCCATTTCCCACACGACCATTAACAACGAACTCAAAAGAAACACCGGAAAACGAGGCTACCGACACCAACAAGCCCACAAAAAAGCAACGGCTCGCAAGCACCAAACCAAACCACACCTCAAAAAATTAAC
>JAPLIO010000185.1 GCA_026389055.1 Candidatus Melainabacteria bacterium
TTACGCTATTTTAATTGTCAATTGGTATGATTGGTTTGAACTCTTACGTTATTTAAATTTTTAATAGGTAGAATGAAGATATCTATAAAACAAAAGTCGACGGTTGTAAAACCATCGACTTTTACTAGTGGAAACTTAACCGCTTCACTTGAACAATAAAAACTAAACAAACTAGCTACCTAGCTGATTTTTCTTTTCATCTTCAAAAGCTTTTTTCAGCAGGTTGTTCGATTGTTCTCTCATGGTTTGAGCCACTTGGAACTGAATTTGTGCTTGAATACCTTGCAACGAAAGGGCTTTGTCTTGAGCCGCTAATTTTGCCATGTATTCAGGTGAATTGAGTGCTTCAGGGTTGTTAAGAGCCAACTGCCCAACCTCATCTAACCGAGATTGTTGTGTTTGCCAATTGTTCATTAACGCCTGTTGAGAATTTATTTGCATAGCAGCATTTCTGAAATTAAAAGCCGCAGCGGTTACATAACTCATACACATATCCTCCATCAATTGGCACGGGTATTAAACAGGTTTTTAACTTAATGCCAACTTTAATTCTACCATAAATTAGTTCAATTCAAAAGTAGCACTGTTAGCTAGTTTTGATTGCTATAACCCTTAAATACTATTGTAGTAATTTTTACCGTTTAGTCAAGCAGTTTTTTTGTTAAACATCATAAAAAATGCTCGGTAGCGTTAAAAAACTACCGAGCATTCTAAAATAAACTGGGGTGCAAGGATTCGAACCTCAGAATGTCTGGACCAAAACCAGATGCCTTACCGCTTGGCGACACCCCAACCTCAAAAGCAAAAAGAAAAAGCTTGTTTAATTAGCTTTATCCCCTTGGCTTCTTACTTATACTAACTAAGCTAAAAACCCATGTCAAGCCCTTTTTCAAGATTTTCCCCTTTTTTATGGAGAATTAGCCATCGTTTTCTTGTTGGGCTGGCTGATTAACACATTATATCCTACGCTCGCCCCCCGATAATCACCCCAAAACAACGGCTTCTGCAATAGGCTAGGCAAACTAGCCTGCACAATGGGTATACCCGCCTGTTGCCATACCCCAGTAATTGCCTTCGCCATTTGCGGAGCCATATTGGTAGGCAGTACCTGCCCAAATACTTGTTCGCCCCCATAGGCCAGTATTTTACCGCCTGCTAAATAGGCAAGCCAATTGGTGTAATGCGTTACCCCATACCCCATACCCCGCCACATATTACCCGTCTGGGCAGAATCCCACAAGGTATTGGTCAACGGTGCATTGGCATGGTTCCAGCGTTGTACCCACACCCCCACACCCTTATCAGGCGAAACTTTGAGCAAGTTATAAACGCCATACCGCAAAGCACTCGCCTTTTCGTTGGCAGAAACGTTCGTTTGTAAAATGGCTTTATAAGCATCTTCCCACTTCTCGGTGCCATCCGCCAAGATGGTTTTTACCTGCTTACCCGTTTTAACATAGGTGAGGGCTTGGGCATCGTGAGGCGTTTTGAAGTAAAGCCCTTTCGCTCTGGCTAAAACAAGTAGTTTTTCTTTCAAAAAGCCCCCCACAAACGGCAGCTTACCAGCCCAATTAGCCACATGGCTTTCTGCCTTCATGCCCACGCCTCTGTTACCTGGTAGCATGAACATGATGCCATTGAGTAGCCATCGGGTAGGGGCAAAGGTTACAAGCCAGTTGGTAAAGCGTTTAAGCAGTGGCTCTTTCTGCATCCAACTAAACGATTTCCGCTTGCTGGTGGCTTTGCCAAATAGCCCTGCTTTCCATTGTTCGTTCCAAACCGCACAAAGAAAGCCAAAGGTTGACCGATTACCTAAATTTTCGTGAGGGGTTAAATCGTTAAACACGCCTGTTAATTCTCGTTTTTGTAGGATGTTGAGCAGGCGTTGAGATAATGGACTATCGAAGTTGGCAGGTATCATAGAATCGGCGACGTTTCTACCGATGTTACCTAAAAAAGAGTTGAAGGCGATGCTGGGTAGTATGCCTGCAAGGGCTTGTGGGCTAGCAGGGTGCCCCAGAGCCATGCTATTAAGCACAGGATGCCCCATGAGGCAATAGGTGGAAAATAGAAGCTTACTGCTATTCCACAAGCTGGCTCCGCCACTTCTTGGGGCGATGGCGTTAGGTGTTAGGTTGGGTGGTGCTGTAGTGGCTTGTTGGGCAACGCCAAAGGTAGGCTGGTTATTGAAACGAGCCTTGGGGGGTAGGGGTGTTAGAAAAGTCTGTGGATAACTACGAGGGGCGGAAACCATGGGTTTTCTAATGAAAAGCTCCTTTGGGTGGATGTGTGGGCAGGGTAGAAGGAGGGGAAAGTTGCACACCCTAGTATAGACGTTGCTGAAGACAGTTTGATGCTAGTTGTGTTTGTTCTCTTTAGATTGTTTTAAGGTTGAAACAGCCTGCTTAACGCTAGCGTAAGGGCTCAACTTATGGTATGTTAGAGGAGTAAAAAATACATGTTAATCCGTTGTATCTCTGTTTCTAAAAAAAAGGAATCGCTTTCAATGATGAATGCTACTTTAACGCCATCTAAAGCCTATGAAGCCCACACTTTCGCTTCAGAAGGTTTTACCAATATCTCTAAAGAACAATTAGAGCAACACTTCAAACTATATCAAGGCTATGTAAACAATACCAACATTCTCAACACCAAATTAGCAGATTTGCTAACCGCTGGGCAAATAGGTACCCCCGAATATAACGAAATGAAACGTCGTTTTGGGTTTGAATACAGTGGTATGCGGTTGCATGAGTTCTATTTTGGTAATCTGCAAGCAGGCGGAAGCCAACTTTCACCTAGCTCTACATTGTATGCAAAAATTGTGGCAGATTTTGGCTCCTTTGAAAATTGGGAAAAAGATTTTAAAGCCACGGGCTTAATGCGTGGCATTGGTTGGGCGGTTCTGTTTCAAGACCCCCACACCAACCGCCTACAAAACTTTTGGTTGGGCGACCATGAAAATGGACATCCTGTTGGGTTTCATCCTGTATTGGTTATGGATGTGTGGGAACACGCTTTTACAGTAGATTATGCCCCAACAGAAAAAGCCAAATACGTAGAAGCTTTCTTCGCCAATATTAACTGGGCAGCTGCCCAAGCAAGGCTTCAGGGTTAGCCCTTTTTGACCTAAATAGACGGTTTCGTCAGAAGAAACTGCTTGCCAACCGTCTGTTTATGGTATAGTTTAGAAGTTGTAAGGGACAAGGTCTTACAGAAAATTTTTAAAATGGTTCTATTATTGGCAAGTTGTTCTGGAAAACCGCTTGTTGATTCGGTTCTTGGTAATCCGTTACTTTGAAATCAGTTAAAAGGCTTTTAGCCACTTGTTGTTTTATTTGTTGAGTTTTTGGAGACTTTAAATTATGCCATTTGTTATTGGTGAAGCTTGCGTTAATGTTAAAGATAAAGCCTGCGTGGGTGTTTGCCCAGTAGATTGTATTTACGAATTTGATGGCGAACCTCAATTGTATATTCACCCTGATGAATGTATTGAATGTGGTGCGTGTGCCCCAGTTTGCCCAGTTAATGCTATTTTCTTGGATAGCGAAGTGCCTGAAGCTCAAACTCAGTACATTGAATTAAACGCCAAAGTAACCGCTGAAAAGTGCTAGTTTAATACTGACTTTCGGTTAATTTTAGCCTCAATTAAAACGCCCTATCACTTATTTAAAAGTGATAGAGCGTTTTTTTATTAGTACCAGCAACAACAGAATTATTAACTCGGTTGTGATTGATAACTGGCTAAGGCTTGTGATAAATAAGGATCAGAAGCAGGGGAGTAACCAGGTTCTGTTAAATAGGAAGGGAGTTCTGTTGTGTTAGTAGCATAGGCTAACGCATTAGGATCGAAAGGCGTGCTTGTCGCAGTAGCGTTAGTTAAGGAATAACCACTATTGCCCAGCATAGCTAATATGGCAGCCAAGTTAGGGTCTGCTGGTACCCCTGCGGTAGCTGAAGCGTTAGCAGTGGTAGGAGAAGTGGAATAGTTATAGTCGTAAGTTGGTACCCCATTAACAACCGACGCTGATGCTGATGCCGACGCTGAAGCAAAAGCATTAGCACCTAGTGTAGCATCATAATTACTAGCGACGATAGGGTTCGTATATTGGTTTGCGTATTGATTCGTACTTCCGTAAGAGGCGAACATGGAATTACCACCACGACAGTTATCTCGGGCACCCATCATGCCGTAATTACCCATACCATGGTGCCCACCAACGTGACGACGGTGCATACCGTGCATACCGTGCATACCGTGGTGACGACCACCGTGATGACGCTTCATTGGGGTGAAACAATCAGTTTTTGGTGGTTTGGGCATGCCACAAAAACCACCTATTTGAGGAGGGGCTTCACAACCCATCGCGTTATTAAAAGGTGGTTGCGAAAAAGGAGAACCAGTTGTTTGTGGGGAAAAAGGGAATCCTTGAGGAAAGGGAAAACCACCTGACATAGGAGGGAAAGCCGAAGCTATACTGTAAGACATAATTAAAAGTTCCTTTTAGGTTGAATAATTATAAACAAGGGTAATAATAAAATAACAAACAAAAAAGCTACTCTAACTCGTAAATTGGGAGTTAGGAAATACTTTCATACTGGAACAAAGTGATTGTTTTATTAAAGATTGCTATTAAATCGATAAATCATATTTTTTGTTACAAACGTATTGCCAATTTTAGGCAAAAAAAATGGCAATACGTTGAACGTACTGCCTCTCGTTGCTATGTCCCCCTGTTCAGAAAATCTCATAATGGTATAGTCGGTGTGTTACTGCTAAAATTGAGGCATTCTTAGTTAAAATTGTGAAACTGTTACATTGCCTGTTACATTCACAATGCGGTGAAATAGGAGTATTTCGTTAATGATGACCATCCAACACCCCCCTCAAACACAAAAAACTTTAGCCGTATTGGTACAAGAAGCCCGTGTGGCGAAAAACTTAACAACCCCTCAATTAGCCGAAAAAGCAAGGCTCCCCCTTTCGTTTGTGGAACAGTTGGAAGAAGGGCAAGTCATCTTCCTGTCTCAATACCAACGAGGCTTATTGGCCAGAGCGTTAGGCTTGGAACCCTTGGCAATTAAGCAGTTAGAACAATGGTCTCACGAAGCCTTTTCAACATGGGAAGTGCCAGAATTGGCTTCTCAGCAGCCCACAACAGGGCATTTGCTTTTTTCCAACGGCAAGAGTTTACCCCTGCGGGAAATGCAGCGGCACCCCGAGGGGTTTTGGCCTTGCCCCCATTGCGGAGCAGCCGTTCGGTGTTTAACCAGTTTACTAGAAGACCACGAAGGGTTTTTAGTGCTGAAATCTCGGGTAACGTGCACGGCGTGTTTGTTTCAATGTGCCGTGGAAGAGCCTCAATAGTTAATACCAATTTAAAGATTGAATGATGTGTTTTCCATCGATTGTCGTTCCTAGCTTTAGTTGGCTGGTTTGTCAGGGGACTGCTGTTTGGCAGCCCCCCGACACGCTTTTTAATTATTTCTGGACAAATTCAGGGGCAAGCCCCTACGGAAAGACCGCCCTAAACGCCACCCCCCTATGCCACCAGACGGGCATTGACGGGGGGATGTTCTTTTTGCCCCTTCGGTGGACGGAACGCATCGGCAGCTGCAGGGCAAATGCGATGGTCGTTCCTACTGGGTGGTTTGAACGCTTACGCTATTTAAACTTTTAATGGGTATAAAAACCGCCCTAGCTGATTTAAAATTAGCTAAGGCGTTTTTTAAAAACAGTCAGTGGTTAGGCTTTAACCAGTGCTTCGGCGCCGCCCACAATTTCCATAATTTCTTGGGTAATAGCCGCTTGCCGAGCTTTGTTATACTGCAAGGTTAGCGTATGAATCATCTTCTTGGCGTTATCCGTCGCATTGGCCATCGCCGTCATCCGAGAAGCTAATTCACTGACGATTGCTTCCAACAAATACCCATAAAGTAACCGAGTTAAAAACATCGGTAACAACGTTTCTAAAACTGCTTCAGGGCTAGGCTCAATCAATAGTTCAGGTAATACTTGCTTTTGGCTGCCCGCTTTATCATCAACAGGTAATTTACCCAAAGCCGTTTCAACCTCTTTGGCAATAGTTTTCACATTGAGTGGTAAAAATGGCTTATTCTCTACTTCATAAGTAACCAAATTCTTAAACCGAGTGGTTATAATCTGTAAAGAATCAATGGTGTTACCCGTATAAGCTGAAACTAATTGGTGGCAAAACGCATCAACAATACGATAATCAGGTTCTACGCCCAGCTGATTGAGGGTTTCAGCAATTTTGACGGTGGGATAGCGTTTTTTGAGTGTAGTAATGGCTTTATTACCCACTAAAAATAACACAGGCGTTTTGCCTTCATTCAGCAAGGTATCAATCGTGATGAACGCTTGCCGAAAAATGTTGGTGTTGTAGCCACCACAAAGCCCTCTATCCGAAGTAATAATGAGCAATCCAATGGTTTGATTGGCACTATTTCTAGGCTTTAAAACCGATAAGGTAGAATTAGGAGTAGCGGTAGATAAGCTGGTTAAATCCGTTTGCCCAAGTACGGTAGAAAAAATTTGCTGTAACCTGAAGGTAAAGGTTCTAGCCCCTTTCATCCGCTGTTCAGCCCGACGAACTTTAGCCGCAGCAACCATTCGCATGGCTTGCGTAATTTTTTGCGTACTTTTGACACTTTTAATGCGTCGACGAATATCTTTCAAGTTAGCCATAATCGATGTTTCGTCCTTCTGTTAAGCGGATGCTGGCTTTTCGGTTGTATCTTCCGAAGTGTGAACCGTAAACAAGTCATTTCTTAGAAGAACCATGGCGGCAATAATTTCAGCGGCAAATTCTTCAGAAGGTTTAGACCCTTCATTGAGGGTTTTTACCCAAGCAACATGCTTCCCGTTAAGCAAGGCAATCCACTCGTTTTTGAACGGCTGAACATCTTTCAAGTCTAAAACATCAAAAACACCTTTGTTAGCAGCCAACAGTAACGTATACTGTTCCGCCACAGAAAGTGGGGCATATTGAGGTTGTTTGAGCAATTCAACCAAGCGTTGCCCACGACGCAATTGGTCTTGGGTCGTTTTATCTAAATCACTGGCAAATTGAGAGAAGGCTTCTAATTCACGATATTGAGCCAGTGCTAAACGCAATTGACCCGCAACGGCTTTTACCGCTTTGGTTTGAGCAGCACCACCAACCCGAGATACCGAAATACCAGCGTTAATAGCAGGGCGAATACCACTGTTAAACAGGTCGGAATCCAAGAAAATTTGACCATCGGTAATAGAAATAACGTTGGTTGGAACGTAAGCAGAAACGTCGCCTGCTTGGGTTTCAATAATTGGGAGTGCTGTTAAACTGCCCGCACCTTTCGCATCGCTCAACTTCGCTGCCCGTTCTAATAACCGAGAGTGCAAGTAGAAAACGTCTCCGGGGTAAGCTTCTCTACCTGGCGGACGGCGAAGCAACAGAGACATAGCTCTGTAAGAAACGGCGTGTTTGGATAAGTCATCATAAACCACTAAAACGTGCTTGCCTTGTTCCATAAAATATTCGCCCAACGCAACGGCAGAATAAGGTGCCAAGAATTGAACAGGCGAAGATTCCGAAGCGGTTGCAGCCACCACAATGGAATAACCAAGGGCTTCATTTTCTTCCAAGGTTTTAACAATTTGGGCTACAGTCGAATTTTTCTGCCCAATAGCACAATAAATACAAATAACATCACTGTCTCGTTGGTTCAAAATAGCATCCAACGCAACGGCGGTTTTACCCGTTTGTCTATCACCAATAATCAATTCCCGTTGACCACGTCCAATAGGAATCATGGCATCAATCGATAAAATACCCGTTTGCATTGGCTCATGAACGGATTTCCGTTCAATAATACCAGGGGCTTTTTTCTCTACAGGACGAAATTCTGTGGTGGCAATGGTGCCTTTACCATCCAACGGACGACCGAGTGGATCTACAACGCGTCCCAACATGGCTTCACCAACGGGGATAGAGGCAATTTTACCTGTACATTTAACGGTTTGCCCTTCCTTAATGTGCAAGAAGCTATCCAAAATAACGATACCCACTTGGTCTTCTTCCAAGTTCAATACCATGCCTTTGGTGCCTTGCCCATCTTCAAACTCCACCAATTCGCCAGCCATCGCCTTGCGAAGCCCTTGAACCCGAGCGATACCATCACCCACTTCAATTACGCTACCAATTTGGTCAAGCGAAACAGTCAGTGTTTGCTGGGTTAATTTTTCACGGAGTATCGAACTAAGTTCTTCTGGTTTTAAAGCCGACATATCGGATTCCTTCTTTAAGAGATATTAACTAAAAGTATTTGTAACTAAATTTGCTGTAGGGTTTTTTGAAGCTGTGTTAGCCGTGTTTGCAGTGTGGCATCCAAGCGTTGACCATTGTAAGTTAAAACCAAGCCCGCTTTTAAAGAAGAGTCTACGGTTTCTTTAAAGTGAATACTTTTTAACGAAAACCGAGTTTTCAAAGCGGTTTCTAACGATTTTTTTAGGGTGCTTGTCAAAGGGAAAGCGGTCGTAACTTCAACTAACCCTATGCCATCCAGTGCTTCTGCTTTAGCATAGAAGCAAGCTAAAATATCAGGCAATTCATCGTGTCGGTTATTTTCAATAACCAACGTTAAAAACCGACCTAACACGTCTGGTGTATCTGAAGGTAATAGTTCTATCAAAATGCCAGCTCGTTTTTCCGCTGAAATAGTTGCATTGGCTAAGAAAGGTATCAATTCAGGTGTTTTTTCAATCACTTGCGATAGCACACCAACCAATGGGGTGATGGCTTTTAAGACGGATTGTTCTTTGGCTAGCTCATACAAGCTAGTAGCATACTGTTTGGCAACAGCAGAGAACGTGGTATTTGTGGTTGAAGAGGACATCATCATCATTATGGAGGAAACTCCGAAAAAATAGGGAACAGTAAAACTAAACGCTAGTAACTTCGCGTGGGGGAAAAACAGTCTTTGCAGTGGGTGTTTCTTGTAATTCAGCCACAAGCAACTGAACCAGCTTTTCATGACAAATTTCAAGAGCAGGCAAGGTCGATTCCACTTCATTAAACAAGACGCTAACAACCTCATTCAAAATAGCAGATTGCAATAACGATTCTTCTCGTTGTTTTTTGGAATCGTAAGATAAAGACAAACCATGAAGGGCGTGTTTGCTTTTTTCTTGAAACTGCACTTTAATACTATCCGCCGTTTCATCAGCTAGGGTTAGTATTTCAGACTTTGCTTGGTCTAACGTTTGAAACTTCAAGGTTAAATTCGTGAGTCTAGATTCGGTTTTATTGCGAAACGCTTGGGCATCTTGAAGGGGTTGGATTGCCTTTTGAGTGGTTTCATCCAGTTTTTGAGGAATGTTCAATTTACTGAGAATAAACCCTAAACCTAAGGCGACCGCTAAAATGTTAATCACATTAGATTGTAGAATGTATGCCGCAAACGTCATGGGTTCAGCCCCATGTGCTTCAGGGTTTAATAAAGGCAAAGCGGCAGATGCCAGTAGTACAAGATGATGAGCCATTAAACGACGCTAGCTCCTTGTTGGGTAGAAGACGGCACTAATTGTTGTTCAATTAACGGTAAAAAGGTCTGTTTCTCTTCCAAAAGCTGGGTTAATAACGATTGCTTTTGAGTATGAAGAGAAGCCACATGAGCCGTTAATTCTGATTCAAGTGATTGCCGTGAGGCTAATAATGCTGATTCTAAGCTTTTTTTGGCTTGTTGCTGAGCCGTGCCGACTGTTAATTTAGCCTGCATATGGGCTTCCTGTAACGTGGCTTCATAAGCCGTTTCAAGCTCATAATAACGAGCCACAGCACTGCTGGCTTCTTCTTGTGCTTGTTGTATTGCTGATTCTCTGGCTGCAAGTAACGCTGCCACTTTGTCAAAAAACAACCGTTTTAATAACTGAGCGAAAATCATAAAAGCAATAAACACTAAGACAATGGTAAAATCTAGTGAGATCATAGTCAGAGGCTACTCTTTGTTCTTGTATTTTGACTGAGGGCTGGAAAGACAGGCTTTCCAATAAAGGTGAAAGGTTGGTTACTAACAATGTAACCAGAGGGAACGGGTGGTTCCCTCTTTTACATACCAATTCAAACAGAAACCGACTAAGCGGTTGCCTTTGAGAAAATTAAGAAGAAGCTTACAAAACCAAATAAGCCCAATAATTCTACGGCACCTAAGGTAATAATGTAAGGAATAAACAATTTACCTTGAATTTCAGGCTGACGAGCGGAACTGTTAAAGAACGCGGCTGTCATTAAACCTAAACCAATACCAGGGCCTACAGCGGCTAAACCAACGGCTAATGGGGCTCCGTAACTTAATGCTACTACTGCTTCCATGTTGAACTATCTCCTTTTACTACGTTCTTTTTAACAAATAAGAACTTTTTTAAACTAACACAAACAATAACAACGAACAACCTGTTTTAAGGCTTAAACACTAGCCGTTTGATTGGCCAATGCGAGAGTTGCTTCATGATGAGACGAAGCTGAATGACCGTGATCTTCATCATGATCATCGTGATTTTCGCTCATCAACGAAATATAAACTGAACTCAGTATCGCAAAAACATAAGCCTGAATAAAGGCTACCAGCAATTCCAATAAAATAACCACTATAGGTAAACCCAACGGAGCAACCGTCATAGCGATGCCTGAAAGAATTTCACCTACCAAGATATTGAAAAACAACCGAATCATCAACGAGCCTGGCCGTGTAAAATCTTCTAAAATATTCAAGAAGATAAACGGCCAAAAGAAGGTAATAAAGGCTATTTGACCAACAAGCGGTTGCCCTTTAATCATCATGGGCAAAGGAGATAAATAGTGGGAAAAATACGACAAGCCTTTTTGCTTGATACCAAAGGAGAAATACATAACCAAGGTGCAAAGAGCCAACGCCGCAGGGACGTTAAAATCGCCTGTGGCTGCCATTAATTCACCTTGTGGTAACTGAATTAACCGAAGCGGCAACTGCCCCATTAAGTTACAGGTTAAAATAAAGAGGAATAATGAGCCAATATAATGCAAAAACTTATCGCCACGGGCTTCAGCAGTGGCATAAGTAATACCTCTACATACACCATAAATAGATTCTGCAATCATTTGACGACGAGAAGGAACCAGCTTCATAGAAGCCGTTAACCACGTTGCACCTAATAGTAAAACACCCATAGCCGCACCAACCATAATAAGGGTATTTGCGTGAATGGGGAGCCCTAGCAACTGGGTTTCCCAAAAATGATTTTCTGACATAAACGACTAAACCTTTTTTCTAACAAGCGTAGATAAAACCAACAGCGAGTGATTTATTGATTGGGCAATTCTGACGAATTAAGCTGGGTGAAGGATGGTTTCCCTTGACCGCCCCACTTAAAACAAAATGCACTAACAAAAACGATACAACAGTTGTACCCCAAAAACCCTAGCATGACAACCACTGATTTTAAAGCAATACCGCCGCCAAAGGCAATAATACAAAAAGCGACAAGTGTAACTTTTACAAAACTTAACAGTAATAACTTGCCAATAAGCCCTTTACTGGTAGTTGTTTCGTTTTTGAGTAGTTTTTTTACTTGATTACCCACCCAGTTCAAGGAAATGGCCTGCAACGCACCTAGTAAGCACCCAATAGTCCATTCCCACTGGTAATTTTGGTTCATAATAACCAGTGCAATGGTGCCAATACACCACCATGCCAATAAGGCAAGCCACAAGGTGCGTTGCCATTGCTGATAGGTTGAACGCTGTTTTTTTGAACGGAGTGATTGAAGCATAGGATTATTCAGATGGGGGTATTTCAGGCTGTGAAAGAGATTCTTGAGGGGTGGGTTCTACAGATATTTGAGCGGTTTTAGCCGTTTCTTCAGCCAATTCAATCAGGTAACATTTTACAATACTATAAAGCCCACCAATAAAGAAAAGTAGCATCAAACCCAGCATCCAAGCACCTTGGGCAGGAAGCTTTTTTTCAATGAGCCAGCCTAAGCCAAAACCAAAGAGAGGAGGGTAAATGAGTTGAGATAAAATGCCCCAACCCTTGGAAAGCCCTTGATTGGTGGAGGGATTAGACCGTGCAAGCATGATAGTAGACCATTTTTCGCAGATGAGTGTGTACGTAATGAGACTTTAGTTTAACATAAAAACTATTGCCATTCTCAATTGGGCAAAAGAGCCTTCGTATCCCAAAATTGAACCACTTGCCCTTGGGGTTTGCCTAGCAACTCATCTTCCGCCATGGCAATATGCCCACCCACAATGGTATATAGTGCCCAGCCTGTAACCTGCATCCCATCAAAGGGAGTCCACCCGACTTTTGATTGCATCATGGCGTGGGTAATGACTCGTTTGGCGGATAAATCTACAATGGTAAAATCTGCATCGTAGCCCAAGGCAATTCGCCCTTTGCCCACAATGTTAAACACCCGTGCGGGGCCGTAAGCGGTTAAATCTACCAAGCGTTCAAGGGTTAGCCTACCGTTGTGCAAATGGTTTAACAATAACGGCACTAACGTTTGAACGCCTGTCATACCAGCGGGCGAAGCGGGGTAAGGCTTGGCTTTTTCTTGGGTCGTGTGCGGAGCGTGGTCGCTACCAATCACATCCACCACGCCGTTTTGAATACCCCACCACAACGCATCTTGATGCTCTTTTTCCCGAATTGGCGGATTCATTTGGGCGTAAGTGCCCATGCGGTCGTAACAATCTGGGGCGAACAGGGTTAAATGCTGAGGCGTAACTTCTACGGTGGTGAGGTGTTTATTTTTCGCCAATAACTCAATTTCTGGTGCTGATGTAATGTGCAACAAATGCAACGGACGTTTGGTTTTTTCGCCCAAGGCTAAAATGCGTTGTGTGGCTTTTAACGCACTGGTAACATCTCGCCAATGCGGATGGTCTTGCACCCGAGCAGTTTCGGTTTGCACCAGCGGTTTGCGTTCAATTAGCCTCGCTTCATCTTCGGCGTGAATGGCAACCCTACGCCTGCCTGAGCGTAAGACGGCTTCCAATTGCGAATCTTCGGAAACTAACAACGTGCCTGTGGAAGACCCCATGAAGATTTTCACGCCACAACAGCCTTTTAGCAATTCCAATTCTGCCATGGCTTGGGCGTTTTCTGTACCCGCTGCCCCCATGTAGAAGGCGTAGTTGCTCCATGCACGGTTTTCACATCGGCGGAGTTTTTCGGCGAGTGCTTCCGCTGTTGTGGTGTTGGGGTTGGTGTTAGGCATTTCAAAAACGGTTGTAACCCCACCTGCAATAGCCGAGCGGGTGCCTGATTCTAAATCTTCTTTGTATTCCAACCCAGGTTCCCGAAAATGCACTTGGGAATCTATCACCCCAGGTAAAACGTGCAAGCCGTGAACGTCGAGTCGTTTTTTGGCGTTGGCAGATTTTAGCCCACCAAAGGCGACAATTTTCCCTTGGTACACGCCAACATCGGTATGTACCAAACCTTGGGGCATCATCACCAACCCGTTTTCGATAATTAAATCATACAAGAAGGTTTTGTTGGCTAATAAGTCAGTCGATGGGGTTAGCATGGGTTATTTTATCTTTCTATCTTGCTAAGCATTTTCAAGAATTGCTTGTTTTAAAGTGCGTTTACCTAACAAAAAAGCATCAAACGCTTTAATGTTATTTTCTTTAATATGTAGTTGACCCTCATTGCCACTATTACCTCTATGTTGTCCTTTTGAATAAAAAGGATGGTTTGCAATAGTTTTTGCATTGATAACCCAAGTTGTAATTTTGTCTCTAAATACTGCGATAAAAATAAAAACATCACAACAAGAGGGTTTTAGTTGTTGGAAATTCATCCAAAAGGGTTGAGTGGTTTCACTTGAAAGTGCTTTAACATAGAGGGGTTCATCACTATTACTATTCACTGCTCGCGAAGCTTTTACTTCTATTCTAACCCCATTTAGCCAAAAATCATATTGTCCGCTATAGTTGGGATCTGTTTTTTTACTAGGTATCTGTAAATCATCGCACAAGCCTTTAATATAAGTTTGAGCAAACCCCTCACCAAACCCTCGGGGCGATGAAAGTTCAAAAATCCATAAATTCGGATTAGATCGAATATAAGCCTCTCTAATAGCTAAATAATCTGAAAATTTAAGCCCTTTATTTTCAATTAGTAGCGTTACAAGATGCTCATATTCATTAAAGGGAAAAACTGAACGATCTTCATCTACCAAGGTTAAGATCGTTTCCAATTCATCTTTTGAGCCTTGATAGCTATCAAGAATATGTTCTTTTAAGTCTGAAAGTTCCATCGGGTTGCTCCGTAATGTCTAAATAATGGTGTAATGCTTGTTCATCAAATACAGTACAATCGGTTAAAAAATCCAAGAAAAGCGGTAATTGTTCTAAATCTTTTCTTAGCACTTTATGTGTTCTGTATAATGATTTAAAAACCCAGTTCATAAAACGACTATTTAAATAATGGACTAAAATAGCGTCTTTAATGCCTAGGTTTTTTTCTAAAATAAAGAAGTTTGCACTGTTTAAAAAAAACCGTTGTTGGTCATCTAAAGCAAATCGTAAAGAATCTGAAATAAACCGATACACAATTTTTTTAGGGGCTTGGTATAAATGGAGGGGTGCTACTTGCTGAAATTGCTGAAATTGAGGCTTTAGAAATTGCTGATTTAATGCAATCAAGCCTTGTTGTTTAATATCAGCTCCTTTATAAACAGGAATGGTATAGTCTTCTGTTTGAATAGAAGAAACATACTGTTGGTTATCTCCTGTAACAATACCCATACCCCAAGCCGCTTTGTTTTTAAGCGTTTCATAAGGTTTGGATAAAACGTGCTGTAACGCATCTTCTTCTTGTTGGGTAATATGAAAATTAAAAATGTGTTCTGGCTGTTCCAAAAAACTCTGTTGCTTTCGGTTTGTTTTCTGTTTCTCCCAAATACAAGTAACTGTTTCTTCTAGTGTGGCTTTCTGCAACGCTTTATTCTGCAATATAATCGCTTCGGCTCTAGCTTGCAACCCTTTAAAGGGTTTCCCATAATCCAGTAACACTAACAGTTTTTTTGTTAATAAACGAGTTCGTATCGATTGAAAACTGGCGATATTAAAATAGGCATCAGGCAATAATAATCCTAATAGCCCCTCTTGTTTTACAAGGCTTAAACAAAGTTCTGTAAATAGAATACAGGCATCAGGCAGTATTTTAGAAGGCAATAAAGTGGTATAAGGTTTAATCGGGTTCTTGCCCCAAGGAGGATTGGTCATCACAATATCATAGTTTTGAGGAGGTGTATTTTTTAACAAGTAAGCTTTTACAGAATCAACACACTGAATATTGGGGCTGAAATACCCCGTCTTTTGAAAAAACCGATTTTGAGCAATTTGAATAGCTTGTGGATCAATATCAAACCCTGAAATTTTTCCGGGGGAAATCCCTGCATCCACAGCACCCAATAAAAAATTGCCTGTACCGCAACAAGGGTCGCAAAAGGTTGTATAAGCATTAATACTATCCACTGGTAAATGAGTAAACATATCAGCAACAATATGAAGGGGGGTATAATAAATGCCTTTTACGTTTTGAATGGTATTACTAAGAGATTGTTCGTATAAGAGGGAAAGCTCATCTCCATTTGCGGAGATTGACTCAATAGCGAGATGGGTTACAAGAGACAGTTGTTGAGCTACCTGTGTTTGCGTTTTATTGGCTCTTTTGTTTAATTTTTGGGTACCTATAGTGTTTTTTTTAAAGTCAACGTAGCTAGTAGCGTCGATTGTACTGGATGATAAGGCAACGATCTTCCCTGTTTTAATCCAGTTTCTAACGGTTGCCAATGAGACAGATAATTCTTGAGCAACCTCTGTCAATTGAACACTAGCTATTGGTAGAGAAAGCATCATACTACGTTAATCCTCTTTTTTTCGCTTATCCCGCCACGGGTGGAGGGGCAAGACGAGCTTGGTACGCTTTGATGGCTTCTTGAATATCGCCCAAAGTGTCTTCACCAAATTTATCCAGTAACGCCTGTACTAAAACGACTGCCACCATGGCTTCTACCACCACAGCACAAGCTGGCACGGCGGTAACGTCAGACCGTTCAAAGTGAGCCTGCTCTTCTTCAACCGTCTGCAAATTGACAGACATTAAGGGCTTAATCAGCGTAGCAATCGGCTTCATAATGGCTTTTACTACCACGGGGCTTCCGTTGGTAACACCGCCTTCTAATCCACCAGCCCTGTTGGTTGGGCGAACCACTTCGGCTTCCGTATTCAGCCGAATTTCATCGTGAAACAACGAACCATCCACCGTTCCGCCTAGTTCTCCGCTACCAATGGCAACGGCTTTCACGGCTTGAATACTCATGACGGCTTGGGCAAGTTTACCATCTAATTTTCTATCCCACTGCACATAACTACCTAAGCCTGAGGGTACGTTAATGGCAATACATTCTACTTCTCCGCCCAAGGTAGACCCGTTTTTTCGGGTTTCATCAATGTGTTTCCGAATTTCGGCTTGGGTGGCTTCGCTACCAGCACAGCGTAAATCGTTAGCTTCTACTTTGGCTTGAAAAGCTAACCAGTCTGGTGTTGATAAATTACTGGCGGGTAATTCAGGGTGTGGAATAGCAATACCGCCTAATTTTGTTACATGGGAAAGCACTTCAATACCGCATGCCCGAAGGAGGGCTTTGGCGATGCCGCCTGCAGCTACCCTAGCGGCGGTTTCTCTGGCGGATGCTCGTTCTAGGGCATCGCGTAAATCGGTCAAATTGTATTTATAGAA
The DNA here is from genome assembly GCA_026389055.1 of Candidatus Melainabacteria bacterium. GTDB lineage: Bacteria > Cyanobacteriota > Vampirovibrionia > Vampirovibrionales > JAJTHC01 > JACEUU01. The sequence goes on from JAPLIO010000185.1 coordinate 16,801, forward strand.
ACCTGCTAAATCCGCATGCCCAGGGCGTGGGCGAACGAAGGCTTTTTCGTTGGTTTCAACGCCTTCGGCATCCATAATACCGTTCCAGTTGGCGTGGTCTTTATTTTCGATGAAGAGGGCAATGGGTGCCCCTGTTGATTTCCCAAACCGCACGCCTGCTAGGAATTTGACTTGGTCTTTTTCCATTTTTTGCCTGCCGCCCCTACCGTAGCCTTCTTGCCTGCGGCGTAAATCCGCATTGATGGCTTCGCTGCTAATGGGTACGCCAGCGGGGAAGTTGTCAATCATCACAGTTAACCCGGGTCCGTGAGATTCTCCTGCTGTTAGAAATCGCATCATCATGTCATTATGTTCCTTTTTTTCGTTAAAGCTAGCATTACTACAATAGCGTTTAGTTTAGCAAAAAAATGCAAATCAAAAAACCCCTGCTCCGTTATTTAACTTCGGGAGGAGGGGTTTTTCTCAGTGAATTTATACCATTTTCAAATAGGAATAGCGTTAGATGGATACTAGGCACTGGCAAGTAAAAAACCGCAGGTGTACATTAGACGTACGTTGAGGATTTTTTACTTGACGGTAACAACGTAGACGCTGACGATAGTTCTATTTGAAATTGGTATTAGTTTGGTACTACCATAGCTTGGTGCTGGTATGTGATTTTTTACAAGGTTTGTGATCATTATAGGTATCAGAGATTGCGGAAAAAGGCTCCATTAGGCGTACTAGCGTTGTTACTGCGTTACTCATTCGGTTATTTAGTTAGGCTAAACGCCCGTCATTGCGTTACTCGTGCCTAGCTATCACATCCTACTGAAACCTTTTTCCGCAACCTATCACATCCTACTGAAACCTTTTTCCGCAACCTCATCAGTGTAGGTGTATTTATCAGTATCCTCACATTTCTTATCGTAATAAACGTAATCGTAATCGTAATCGTCGTCGTAGTTGGAAGCGTATCGCTTATTCTTATCGTAATAATAATCATCATCATACCGATTGGTAACCGTCGTATACTCTCGGTTATCATCATATTTGTACTTATTATTTTCAACCTCGGCAGTAGCAGTGGCGTTAGCAGTAGCCTCATTTTTGTTCTGAATAATCATATTGACCAAATCCTTCAGCTCATTTTTAACCGTAACATTGGTCGTAATGTTAGGATCTTGGGCTACCTGTTTCTGCTGTTGCAATAAAGGAAATATAAAGGATAAGATTAGGTTTATCATGGTGTTATCTTGCGGTTGTTGTGGTTGAGGGAAACAACCCACAGGCGGATAATTACCGGTAGAATAAGGATACCCGCTGCCTCCTGTAGAAAGACCGAGTGCATCCGTTAGGTAGGATTGTCCATCGTGTCTGGCATATTCGCTGTTGTTATAACCAAAGGGATTGTAATTACTACCAGTAGGATAACCGTATCCTGTGGTTGTAGCGTAAGGAGATAACGGTGGCAAGCAATTGCCAATAGGAGGATAATCTATTGGAGGCAAGTATTCCGGTTGTGGTTGAGCTGCCGCCATGTAATAATAATTTGTATGGTAATTATTATTAATGAATTTTTTTCCATCGTAATAAATTTGGGTTGTTTGTGGTGCCTTGATGATAGACTTCAACTGAAAATTGTTGACGGGGTGGGCTTGGCTGTTATCAGTTAGCACGTTGGTTCTGCTTTTATCAATAAAAGAAGGAGCCACAACTGATGCGTTACTAGGGGCATATACGCTACTGTTAGCCGATGCCGTAGCATTAGCGTAAGCATTGCTGTTAGTTACAGGCAGTGGATAGGAACGATTTACCATTGTTGGCATTGCAAAAGGATTCGACATTGTTGAAAGTCTCCGAGAGAATAGGGGGGGGTATAAAATAGAGAGAGAGAGAGAGTAATAGAGAAAGAACAAAATAGAAACAAAGAAAAGGGGTAGGGTGCCAAAATAAAAGAAAACAAGGTACCGTTGTAATAAGGTATTTTAACCTTATTGTGTAATTGCTTACATTTATATAAAAACAATCTATTGAGGTTTTTGTGCTAGCCAATTTTTTGATATCCATTCAAAGATTGAATGGCGTGTTTAACTTTGCATCTTAGACGGGCTGGCACAGAGACCAGCCCCTACGAAAATACGACTGTAGGGGAAGCTCTCCGTGGCTTCCCGTTTCATGATTTTACGCTATTGATTGCTTTGAAGAGATATTAGGTACTTTTTGAGGCTTGGCTAGTGGGTTGTTTCTTGTTGATTAAGGTGTAAGCCACTATCCCTGTACCCAAACCTGCTACGACCGCCCCTATCCCAAGGGCTATTTTAGACGCATTGGCGTGCTTGACCAATTCTTCCCCACCGATTTTTTCTAGGTCTTTTGCCTCGGCGTAGCCCCACTTCATAAAACCATCGACTTTTTGGGTGGCGGTTTTGAGCGGATTAACAGCGAATTTTTTAAACGTGGGCGTATTTTGTAATTTGATTTCTTGCAAAGCTTTAACGTCGTCTTCAAATGTACTAAAAAATTGAAAATTATGATCGGCTTCGTCTCTATATAAGCCCCAAGTTTTTACCCAACCACGAAGGTGTTTAGGCTTATCTTGATACGCCTTCTCAGGATCTAGCAGATGAAGTTACGGAATAAGGGTATACAGGGAGGGAGCAGAAGGTCTTTTTTACTAAAAACCAACCTAAAACGCTAAAAAAGTAAAAACCTACCCCTATTTCAACCCATTTCAACCACTAAAAACCTAAAAACTACACACCAC
>JAPLIO010000192.1 GCA_026389055.1 Candidatus Melainabacteria bacterium
ACCAACAACAACCCCTAAGTATAACAGTAATAAGGGTTCCATAAATGCCATTAACACTTCAATACGACCATTGATTTCTTTTTCTAAGTATTCTGTAGCCGTCGTTAAACTCTGTTCCAAGTTTCCTGATTCTTCGCCTGTGGCAATAACCAACAGCACCAATTCAGGGATAATGCCTGTTTCAGAAAGGGCAACCCCTAACCGCTTACCCACCTGCACCTGCCTGTTGACTGATTGCATACACTTTTTCAATTCATTATTGCCCACGGTATTTACCGCAAAGTCTAACGCTTCGGTAATGGGTACGCCTGAGTTGAAACAAACCGCCAATGTTGAAATAAATTGTGATAAGTTTGAAAACCGAATAACTTGAGAAAGTACAGGTACCCGAATACAAAACTTATCGAACAGTTCCTTACCAACTGGGGTTTTAATAAACTTTAAAAAGCCAAACATACCGCCAAACATAGCGGGGAATACAATATACCATTGGTTAATGAAGCAGTTACTGATAAACACCATAAACAAGGTTAAATCAGGTAGTTTAATACCCATTTGTTTGTAAATTTTAGTAAAAGCAGGTAGAACCCAAATAAAGATAACAATTAAAACAATAAATACTATACTAAGAACAATACTAGGGTAAATGGCTGCTGAAATAACTTTGGCTTTAATTTTTTCTTGGCGTCCAATCAAATCAGCCATTCTATCCATGGTTACATCTAATTCACCCGAAGTTTCACCCGCTTTGGTAATGTTAATGAAAATCTCACTAAACGCATCGGGGAATTTTGCTAAGGAGTTAGACAAATTATCACCACTTAAAATATCAGATCTCACAGAGTTTAAGATCTTTTTAAATTTTGGATTTTCCGCAAAGTTTTCAAAATACAATAACGCTTCAGTTAGGGGAATACCCCCCCGTACCATAATGGCTAAGTTTCTTGAAAAAGCAATAACATCGCTATTTTTAACGCTGGTAAACACTTCCATCAGTTTACTAAAGTTAAAACTGCCAGAAACATTACTACCGCCCGCCTCATTGACAACGGCTTTAAGAGAAAGTGGCACTAAGTTTAGTTCACGCAGTTTTTGTCTGGCTTCCATTTCCGTGGCAGCCATAATAATGCCTGTTCTGTTTTCCTTGGTTTTAATATCAAGTGCTTTATAATCAAAATTTGGCATTTAATTGAGCGTCTCCAAAATAAATTGTAAAAATTAAATCCATTCAATCGAGCCTACTTAAGCACACTTTAATAAGGGCTTTGAGCTGCTACATCTACCACAATAGGACCTAAAACCCGTTCCACTTCAGCAAAATCTGCAATACCCTTAGCAATTTTATCCTTGGCACAATCCACCAAAGTAGTCATACCATTTTCAATGGCAGCGTCTTCAATTTCTAAATCGCTAACTTGGGCAGAAATTAAATGTCGTAATTCACGGTTCACCATCATAACTTCGTACAACCCTTGCCTGCCTGAATAACCGCTTTCTTTACACATAGGGCAACCCACGGCTTTATAAAGCGTTAGTGGCTCTTTTAATCTTTCAGGTTCTTTTGAAAACAATTTGAGCTTTTCGGTTTCACTGGCTTCATAAGGTGTTTTACAATGCCCGCATAACGACCGAATCAATCGTTGAGCAATAACACCATTTAATGCTGCGGAAATTAAACTAGCCGAAGCTCCCATTTCCAACATACGCGTAATGGTGGTAGCGGATGAGTTAGCGTGAATGGTACTAAAAACCAAGTGCCCTGTTAGTGCTGCGTGAATACCGGCCTCAAGGGTTTCATAATCTCGAATTTCCCCAACCATAATAACGTCTGGATCTTGCCGTAATAAGGCTCTCATTGAACTAGCAAAGGTAAAATCTGCCTTGGGGTTTACCTGTGATTGGTTAATGCCTTCCAGCTTCAATTCAACAGGGTCTTCAACGGTAGAAACGTTAATAATTTCGTCGTTAATTTTGTTGAGAATGGTGTAAAGCGTGGTACTTTTTCCTGAACCTGTGGGTCCACAAACCAGTACAATGCCATAAGGTGCCTTGTAAAGATATTCAATTTGAGTCACATCTTTATCAGAGAAACCCAATTTTTTAAAATCGGTAATATGCTTAGCGGGTCGTAAAATCCGCATAACCATCTTTTCTCTACCATCGGTTACAGGTAGTGTACTAACCCGAATGTTATAATCCGTATGTTTATAGGTCATCTGCATCCTGCCATCTTGCGGACGACGCTTATCGGCAATATCTAATTTTGCCATAACCTTAAGCCTAGTCATAATGGCGTTTTCCATCGCACCGGGTATTTCAACAATCCGTTTTAAAACCCCATCCATCCGGAACCGAACCACGTATTTTTCTACTCGTGGCTCAATGTGTAAATCCGAAGCACCCATATCAATGGCTTGAATAATCAACGAGTTAACAAACTTTACCAAGGGATTGGCGTTATCTTGCAGTTCTGCTTCGGCTTTTTGCTTAATATTATCCAAATTAACGCCTTGGGTGGTATTGGCATCTCGTTCTTTTTTGTCTGTTGAAGCCGTCTGAAGAGTTGAAATCAGTTCTTCTTGTTTTTCTTTACTGCCACGGGCTTTAATCATCTGTACGGATTCATACTTTGACCACCATTCCCGAAATTCCATTTCCAAGCAACCTAATACTTGGGGTCTCATGCCTGTTAAAAAAGTAATTTCGTTAATAGAGGTTCTATCCAAAGGGTCTACCATAGCAATACAAAGCCGACCATTTTGATTAGACACAGGCAGAATACGCTTTTCTTCCATTAAATCATCAGGCAATAGTTCCAATAACGCCATGTCGTTATAAGGTACCTCTTTTAAGCTAATAATTTTTGTATTAAAAATACTACCCAAAATTTCAACCAATGTGGTTTGGCTTACCACATTGTTAGCAATTAGTAATTGCTCTAAAGGCAAGCCACCTTGTTCGCTCATCAAATTAAGGTTATCTAACTCACCAGAAGTCATCAGCTGGTTTTGCAGAAAGTACTGTTCTAATTTAGAACGAAAACCGCTAGCTATAGAATTCAAAACTAGGAAGCCCTTTCTTCAATAAAACTGAGATATGACCCCAAAATAAATAGTCGTAATTATAGTTATATTGTGAATCAAAACAATGGAAGCAAACCACTTTTACCCTACTTTTACTCTGAAAAGAGGAGCCTTTTTAAATACTGCCTAATACCCATTCACAGATTGCATGTGCTTAGACAATCGAACCTCTTTAGTAAAAAGAAGTAGAAAACCAACGCCCTAAAGCGGTAGAATACTACTTCTTTTTAGTGATAATTAGTTCTTAATAAGGGCGTGGTACTTCATAAGGCGTAGAACCGTATGAACTTGTACCCATTGGTCTGATTTGCGAATAAGAGTAAGGCTTCTGACGAGGAGGAGACTTAACCGCACTTTCACTGGTGTTTGATTTTTCAGTATAATTAAGCATATTGTATGAGCTAGATTTTTTAGGGTTGCTCATACTAGTATGTAACGCTGGCGTTTCTTGGTTTTTTTTCGTTGTGTTAACAGAAGTCGTTTTAGGAAACACAAACTTGCCCAGTTCCACATTGGCATCCTTCTGAAGTGCTGGCAGTTCTTCTGCTGAAAATTTTGGTAGCGGTCGATGGCTTACCTTGCCAGACTGCATATTATCAGGTTTTTTAGGCATATATTCAGGATGATCTTTATCTTGGTTACCTTCGCCATGACCGAAGTAAGGCAAGCCTTCTTCACGCAGAATATGTGGCGTAACCATGACAATGATTTCTGACCGTGTATACAAGTTACCAGGGTCTGCACTGGTCGCGCGGAACAACGCCCCCACAATGGGTAAATCTGCCAAACCAGGTATTTTAGTAATATCTTTGGTGGAAAAATCACGAATCAAACCACCAATCATTAAGGTTTCACCATCTTTGACCCGAACCGCACTCAAAGTAAAATCTCTTTGAGACGTTTCTGGAGCTGATGTACCCGAAATTGGCTCTGTTTTAATGCCTAACAACTGGGTAACACTAGGCGTTAAAGCCAAAGTTACAGATCCATCATTGGTAATGTGTGGCGTAATAGAAAGCCTAATACCAACTTGTTGTGTTTGCGGCTGGGTCGTAGTAGTAACCGTTCCACCACTATTGGTAACTGTGGTCTGAAAGTAAACAACCGAATCTGTAATGTTAACCGTTGAAGTCGTCCCATCTAGCGCAATAATATTAGGATTAGCTAGTAGTTTACCCATCGTTGTTTGGTCCTTAAAACGAACACCAACTGTCGGTAGCCTAAAGTTATTACTTCCCAAGTTACTACTAACGCCCTGAGTACCTATACCACCAATGTTATTACCAAGCAGATGAGAACCACCCCCTAGCAAGTTAATACCAAATTCACCTGCCTGCAATGTTCCAAATGAAGGGGCAAATACCTTGCTTTTGGTATTGCTGATTTCAATTAACGATACTTCAATTTTTACTTGGGCTTGACGCACATCCACTTCTTTAGCAATCTGTTTTGCTCGTTCAACAAATTCAGGTGTACCTTGCACAATAACCGTGTTGGTAACAGCGTTAGCCAGCATAGACCAATTTCCTAAAGTCGTACCTCCTGTACCCGTGTTAGAACCACCAGCTCCACCGCCAGCTCCACCACCAGCTCCACCACCAGCTCCACCACCAGCTCCACCGCCAGCTCCACCACCAGCTCCACCGCCAGCTCCACCGCCAGCTCCACCACCAGCTCCACCACCAGCTCCACCGCCAGCTCCAGTTTGTGGATTTAACTCTAAACTAATGGCCTGCATAATATAAGTAGGAGTAGCGTGCATTACCTTAATAACGGCTCTCTCCTGCTTTACGTCAAACTGCTTTAAAGCATCATTAACAGCCCGAATATCTTCATCCGTACCCATTACTAATAAAGAATTGGTCATAGGGTCAGAAGAGGCAACCGCATTTTGGGTAGAACCTGCACGCCCCTGAAATAGAATTTGATTTAATAATGTAGCGATTTCAACCGCAGACCGATTTCTTACAGGAATGGCTTTAAAACTTTTCACATTTAATTGTCTAGCATTGGCAGTTTCTCTTGTGGTAATAATCATCGTATTACCATCTTGTGTATAGCTTAAATCATAAAACCGAATCAAATAATCTAACATTTTATTAATGGTTACATTTTTCACATCAAACGTTACATTGTCTTCAATTTCAGGGTCAACAATCACGTTAAAGCCACCCTGTTTCGCCAAAATATGCAACAAATCCTTTAATGGAAAATCTCGTTGTTCTAAATCAATTTTGGCACTTTGCGGTGCCATCGTTACTTCTTTTACAATGCTTATTTGCCCTTTGTAGCGGGCATCCGCTTCCGCAGCTTCTGCCGTAGCTTGAGGCAAAAACAAGCCTAAAACAGGTAGGGCTAAATTGCCCAAAAATAACAAACTAAGTACAATAGCAAACCAAGCAGTAGGGGGCTGTAGCTTTACCGCCAAAACAGCGGTACTACTCTCGTTTCTTAACTTGTTTGGTAAATGGTGTAAAGTCATCATCATCATTAAACTCAACTTTCCTTCTGCTTAACCCAACTAAAAAATAACTTACTTCTATTCGTATTTGCTTATTTAATGCTGCCACCTTAAGGCTTCATTGCTTCTTTCACCAACTTCTCAATGGCTTCAGGAGAATTCGCAGGAGGTGTAGCTGTAGTAGCCCCTCTGTTGGGACCCCTATTACCGCCAGCCCCACCGAAAGAAGGACTATTAGCACCATCTTCTGGTGCACCAGAAGATGGTGGTGATGTACCTGCCCCTTCTGCTGGTACTGCTCCGCCATTTCCCGAATCAGCAGAAGATGATGAAGCCGCTTTGTAACCAATAATATCAGGCATAGTCAACTGCTTGCTTGGTACAATACCCTTTGGGGCACCTAACCAACTTAGTTGTACCTTTCCTCTTCTGATAGCCACTACTTTGACGGATTGACCGCCAACCGAGAGTACTTCACCTTCTGTAACAATAGCTGCTTGAGATTGCCCTGAAACGTTTAACATCGCAAACGACCGTTTAGGCATGTAGGAAACCCCTGCTAATTGAATGCCTTCCATCGGGTTTGGAACAACAGGAATGGTTTCAACAGCAACACCACCAGCTGAAGGGTTAAACACCGTGGGGTCTTCCTTCGGTTTAGGCGGTGGGGGAGGTTCTGTTACCTTAATATCTTTATTTTGCGTAATCAATAATTGGTAAAAAGGGGTTAGTTTTTGAAGCTCTGTTTTTTTTAATTCCTTAATGGGGTTTACCAATGCAATGGAAAAAGGGTCAACGCCCGCAGAGGCAATTTCTCTAATACCTGCTTCAATTGTTTGAATGGTACTTAGCTTTTCTGAAGCAGAAGCTCCTCCCGAAGCAACGGCATTACCGATTGTTTGTAGGGCTTGGTCTGAAGACATGGTAACAGGAGCAGTATTGTTAATAGCTAAATCTCCAGAAGCAGGTTTACCACTAGCGGCAGGGTCAACGGCTGTATCAGAACCAACGCTTGCTGAAAGGTTACTATGATTACCACCAAAACGTATTTTAATTTTTGAAAACGACATTAAATTCCAGCTAGAAGCAACAAATAAGCAAGCTAATAGCGTAACCAGTAGGATTGTTTTAGTTGGTGCTGAAGAAGCAGTCGCTCTACGAAAAAGAGAACTAGGCACTATGGTTAATCTCCCGAATGAAGAAAGGGTTTTAAAGGGCATATAGGCCCCAAAATAAAAAGGCTCTCGTACTACCTCTTTAAGATAACGAGTTTTGCCCTCATTCCTCATCCCCTTTTTAATGGATGTTTTAAAAAAGATAGGCTATAATAAAGCTTAATTGTTTACCTTGTCCGCCTAAAACCCTTAGAAAAGAGCTTATACCTCATGTCTTCATCCTCTCGTCAACCGTCTGCCGTTGGCACCTTTTTATTTGGCAGCCTACTTGGGTTAGGTATTGGTAGCCTGCTAGCCCTACTGCTAACCCCTACTTCAGGTAAAGGTATCCGTACTTGGGTACAACAAAAAATGACCGAATGTCCCTGTTGGCAAACGGAAAAACCAACCACGCCATCAACACCCACTCCGCTTGATGAAGAGCCAGTAGAAACCGATGATGACCCTTATGAAAACGAAGTAGGATACTAACGTATTTTGATCTCCAATCAATCAACCAACCAACAACCCATTCACAAGCTGTATGTTTCGGCGGATTTAGAAGGCGTTGCTGGCGTTACACACCCCAAGCACGTTTTCCCCACCCCTTCAGATTCTTTAGCCCCTTATCGCCAAGCCATTCAACAACTGGCTATAGAAGTGGGTTGGGTTGTAAACGCCTTAGCTCAAACCGCTACCGTTAACGATTCTCATGCCCATATGACCAACCTCTTTCAGGCGAATTTCTTGGCTGAAACAACCACCCCTACCACGCTGATTTCAGGTAAGCCCAAACGCTACGGGATGATGGCAGGCTTGTTTGAAGGTGGGTTCGATGCCGTTGCATTGGTGGGATATCATGCTAAAGCGAATACGCCGAAAGCCGTCCTTTGCCATAGTTTTACGGAATCTGTTGCTGATATTCAATTGAATGGTGTTTCGCTTGGGGAAGCGGGATGGAGCTTGTTGTTTGCAGAAATTGGGTGCCATGTGCCTGTGGTTTTGGCTAGTGGAGATGATGCTCTTTCGGCGGAATTACAGGCTTTAAAACCCAGTTTAACAACGGTTATAACCAAAGAAGCCATCGGATGGTCTTCGGCTACTTGTTATAGTGTACCTAGGGTAGAACAAGCGTATCGGAAAGCCTTTGGGCTAATTCAACCGCTTTGGGGAACGGCTCAAAGTGCGATGGATGCACCGAGTTGGTTGCCGTTGAATCAACCTTGGTTGATTGAATTTAGTGTGCAAACCCCTTTACTGGCGGATATTGTGGCTTTATTACCTGATGCGACTAGGCGAGATGGGGTAACGGTTTCTTGGCGAGTGCCTGCTTTACCTACGCAGGCAGAGCAAGTGCGATGGGCTTATCAATCTGTGCAATGTGCTTATAGCTTATTAGGTTACGCCCATGGTTTGTAATACCAATTAACAATAGACCTCTTGGATGACTCATACCGATTCACAGGTTAAATAGCGTAAGAGTTCAAACCAACCAGTAGGAACGACCATCGATGAAAGAACAGGCTATTTAACCTGTGAATTGGTATTACTACCCCTCTTCATCAGAGGCATTGGCTTGCGTGGCTGGGCAAATAGCCGAAAAACTGCAAGTATCGCAATAGCCCCCTGCTGCGTTAGGTAAAAACTGATTATCATTTTTCAATCTATCTACAACGGCACCCTGAAGGCTTTCAAGCACCGCTTCTCTGGCATCTAAAATCGAAGTCGCATCCAGATATAACCCTATAGACCCCGTCTCAAATTTCGTCGCCTCTTTTTGCGGACGCACCAACTGCAACCCCACCCTACCCAACCGCTGATGAGCATCCACCATAGAAACATCTTGCAAGCCGTAGGCGTACAATGCCAATTGGTAATGCCTATGTTCCATCACCGCTTTGGCAAACCCTGTTTCACCTGCTTCCAAGGGAGGCAAGGGGGTTAGTACACTTTGCAAATGCTCTAAAGATTTCGCTAACGAGGTAACATAACGAGTACCACTGTAAGCCTTATAATCGACAAGGGTTAGAGACCCATCAGGGTGATGCAACACGGCATCTAACATCATTTTAAACCGAACGCCAGCCAAGCCTTTCAGCTCCACATCGGGCAAGTCTAATTCGGGCTGAACGTGCGTAATGGGCTTAGAAAAATAGCCTTGCAGACGTAAATTATCGAAACCCGCTAGGCACTCTTGCTTCAACTGAAACCGCAATAACCGAGGCAACTTTACATACGCCTGATAAGTTTCGTTTTCTAAAATCGAAGCAACGGGCGGGGCGTGCCGATGCGTTTCCGCACTAAGCAACTGGTCTGCAATGGCTACTAAGTGTTCCGCCGTGTGGGTTTCAGGGGTTGCCTGTAGGTTAAAGTGTTCCATAATGAGGTGAATTAAATTACCTTTCAACAACGCATCTGAAGGGTCTGAAGGGAGGCGTAATACCCTGCTATAGTAAAACCGCTTCGGGCATTTTAAGTATTCTTCCAGCCCACTAACGGAAAGATACAACGGTTTTTCCGCCGACTGCAACAACGGCACCGTTGGGCTTGCAAACGGTAATCGCTCCGAAAATAACGTCAATTCATCGGGGAGGGTGGAGGGTTCTGTTTCCCATGGGGTGGGCGTTTGAGGGTGTATCCCCAACGCTGATTCTAACACAGGTACTGCCAGCTGTTGCTTCAAGAAAACCGATTTAGATGACGCTTCTTGCACCATCAGCAAATCGTTCGCATCCGTAGCGGGGGAGTATTCCAGTAATATCAGTTCTTGGGTAGCCGTCGCCCATGCCCCAAGCACTTCGTTAATGACCGTTTTAGGTAGCCACTGTTCTATCGCCCCTGCAGGTTCTGAAAGTGAGGCATCAAACGCCCCACCGATGCCTTCTTGAATGGAGCGAACATCTGGTAATTGGTGCCAATACGGACAAATAACCACATCAAAACAATGCCCCACCGCTTGAGTATAAGTTAAAACGGAAGGCAAGTTAGCCGATTCTTCTCGTGCTGATGACTGCTTAGCGGGTAGCATCCACGGCAGGAAAAACCCTTCTAACCACGGTGAAAGTTGGTCTTGGGTGGCTTGCATCGCTTGCAAGCCCAAGCGTTGCTCCACACTTTGTAATTCATTCAGTAAGGGTAAGTAAAGTCGTTGCCAATGAAACCCAGCGTGCCGTTGGGTTATCAGCGGAAATAACGCCTTCACCCATACCTGCACCCACTGGCTAGGCGAAACACCCGTTTGCCATAGGCAGTTGACTTGATTCTGCCAAAACGCTTGCCATTGTGCCTGCGTGCAAAAAGGCTGAATAGCTTCCACTACATCGGTTTGCCACTGTTGCAGTGCTTCGCTCCATTCGGGGTGTTCTACCCACAACCAACTTTGCAATAAGGGCTGATTTTGGCTATTTTCCTGCCAAGGCAACGGTATATCCTTCGCCAGTAAACTACCTTGCGTGGCCAACTGCCACCCTGCCAAACATAGCGTCAACCACCGCATCCACTGGGCTTCTAGCGGAGCATAAGCAGAAAGTAATTGGGCTTGCCATTGGGCTTTTAACGAAGTTGAAGGCACCAACACCCCGACAGATTTCCCTTCCGCCAACCAATGAGCAGTGGCAGATTTTACCCAATCGTTCAGCGAAGCTTCCGCAGAGAAAGAGAATCGGCTAATGGCTTGAGTTTTCGGGTGGTTAGGCTGGGTTGGGGCTTCTGTTAGCAACTTCACTAAAGCCGTTTGAATGGGGGTAACTATTCGGGGACGGATTGCATCATGTTGCCAATCGTCTATTAGCGTGTAGCTCCATCCCCACTGCTGTAAGGCGGTTAAAACAGGCGGTTGGGCTTGCGTGTAGACGGTTGTTTCCCCCGATTCCTCCGCCGCTTCCAAGCTGAGAGGGTCAATTTTAACACCCAACCAAACAGGGGTTTCTTGAAAACCCACGGCACTGAGCAGGGGATATAATTCCTGTTGAGGCACTTGGTGGACTTCGTCAATAATCAGCAACTTTACTTGCTGGGTAATACCAGAATTCGTAGCATGAAGCGTTTTGAGATGAGCCAACAACCCCTCATAAAGCGGAGCAATCCACGGTTTAGGCAACCAGCCTTGGGCAACGGTTTGTTCAAATAACCATGCCTTCAACCCTACTAAAAGAGGGGTTGGCACAAATTGAGCTAATTTTTCAGGCAGGGGCGTGGAAGTTAGGCAACTTTCCAGTAAGGTCAACCAATCCGCTTGGGTGAATGAGTCTTCGGGCAAACTAGCCAATAGCGGGGCGGTTTTCAATAACCACACCAAAGACCCCTGCCCCACCGTTTCCCATCGGCTTTGAAGCACCTGCCAAGTGGTTGTGTGTGATGGTTGCCATGCGATGGATAGTTTTTCCGCTAGGAGCGTGGCTAACGGGGTGGCTAGCATGAAATACTGGTTTAGCCAATGCAGTTGCCATTCAAATTGCGTTACAACCCGAACCCCTAAACTAGAGGCAATGCCGTGTTGCTGGGCAATGGCTTGCCATGCTTGTTGCCACGGGGAAACCAAGGCTTGCTGTGGCAGTACCACCCAAACGGCTTCCGCTAGCACTTGCCCTGAAGCGATAGCTATTGCCAGCGTATTCATTAAAGCGGTTGTAACGCCAGCACCTGCTTCCGCTGCCCAAACGGCGTGTAGCGGGGAGGATAGCGTATTTAAGCAGTGATCTGGCTGATTCATCATGGGTGGGGTTATGCCTTGTTTGAGTAAAGATATTGGATTAGGAGGGTTTGATGCCCCTCCCTAAATTAGCCTTTATTTCAGGGTTATACCCATTTATTCTGTTTGTTGTAACCTCTATATTACTCCAGTCTTTGTCTCAGGTGAATACATCAATTACTTCACAAGCTCTTGAAAAAATAAAAGCAATCGGTCATAATGTAAAAAGAAATCCCATTGGTACTGTTGATACCAACAGGATTTGCTTTTCTCATTACGCTTTTGGCGTGATGAGGTAGCTTGCTAAAGCGTAAGCGATAGCAAGAATGAGACGAAGTTGATCTATCGTTAGCTTCATATCATTCTCCTTTCTAAACAAAGGGCTTTTAACGAGGGACTGTTCTGAGCAGTCCCTTTTTTACGTTTGTTGGGTATTGAAACCGCTAGAAACGCCTCGTTAGTCAGCACTCTGATAGAAAATAGCCACTTCAAAAATACCATAAATAGATTTTAAAGTTGTTAAAATATTGAATACCGTAAAATTTCATAGGGGCGTGATTTATCACGTCCTCTCATGGAGGATATACGTTTTTTTATTGCCAAGAGTCTCTTTCTACTACAACTACTTATTCTCTAGTGTTAAAATCCTCTTAGCTTCTTTGATATTAATATATGCCTTATAGCCATGTTTTTCCATTAACCCTAAAAGCTCTGCTCCATTTAGTAATTTTATTGGTTTACCGTTAGCAAATTCGTAAGCATCCGAGCCATAATCTGATGTTGTTACTAAAATGCCATTATTTGCACCTTCATTCATCAACGTGCCGTATAAATCCCTCACGGCGGATACGCCTACGGTATTGGTATATCTTTTGGCTTGGATAACAATTTTACCGCCACGTATCGGGTCAGGGTCAAATGCGATTGCATCAACACCCCCATCACGGCTTGCTTGTGTTATTTTTACTTCCCCACCATTTTGGCTAAATTCTTTTTCAAAAACTTCTCTTATTAAATTTTCAAAATCTTGCCAATTGATAGCAGCTAAATTTGTACCCGAATTAATGTTATCCAATACGCCATAAGCATCCACAAAACGTCTATCTGATTTGTCAATAGTTCTGATTGGACTGACAGGCGTTATAGACGATAATTCAGCAGCACCTACCCCTTTTAAATACTTGAAACACTCTCGTGCATCAACATTTCCTAAATCAATTTCTTCAAATACCGCTTTATTTAATTGAAGCGACATAACACACGCGGTTTTATGTTTGCCTGTTGCTTTGTCAATAGCAGTAATAATGCCGTTAAAGGTTATTGAATCTACATCATTGTTTTTATTTTGTGAAAATATTTCGTCAATTGTTCTCAAGCAAATTTGGTATAGAACACTGCTATATAGTTTATTCTGTTCTTTTTCTTTCAATTTTTTCCCATTATCATCTACCACGCAAACTTCTTCTAATAATGGTAGTTTATAATCCACAACCAATGCTTTGTTATCATCATTATATGAAATATCTATTTCCTTATGCCACAATATAGGGTACACGGAAAGCATCAGTAAATTTACATAAAAGTCTTCAATCTCATGAATGTCGTATAGAGTAAGTATTCTAATAGAAAGTATTAGTAACGCATCGGGTACCACAATCCTATGAGCATTTTTCAGATTCAATACTCTATCGTTAGTAACTGATTTCTGTATTTTTTTAAGAAACTCATGTGCCTTAATACGTTCCATTTCGTTTGAAACGGAAATACTGGAGTCTATATGTTGGGCATTGTAAATAGCCTGTGAAAATTTAGGCTCATCTTTTAACCCATTTTGAATGATATTAGTTACTTGGTTTTCTAACACATAAACACTTTCCTCCCCTTCAAGCTCTATAATTTCATCTACAATTTCGTTGTAATTTAAGTCGGTATAACTTAACAAAACAATTATTGCCTCATCTCTGTATCCACGTTGCAACAAAGGCACAATCACCAATTGTATTAACCTTTCAGTAAAATATACTTGGTTCTCTAGTGTCTGCTTTTCGGCGGTACGCAAGTTTTCTTTTTTGATTTCTGCTTCTATTCTAGCTTGTTCCTCGGCTATCGCTTTCTCTTCAGCCTCTATTCTTAACTTTTCTCTTTCAATCTTAGCTTTTTCTTCAGCCTCTATTCTAGCCTTTTTTTCGGCTCTAGCCTGACTCACCCCAGCTAGTACGCCACAAAATCCAGCTAACATTTTTATTACTAATAGAGCTAGCTGTATTAGTAATAGAGGCATTTTTATTAACGATAATGCTAGACTACCACTTTTTTTCATTCGCATAACTGTTAGTTTGTTCCTTACGTTATAGGATTTCCAAGCCTCTAAACAGTAACCTTAAAAAAGCTAGGATGATATTTATTTTAGCCTGCCTCTATAGGCTTTGCAAGCAATAAGCCCCAGTCTGCTACTACTACTACTACTACTACTACTACTACTACTACTACTACTACTACTCCCCGCTCCACTTGAACTGCTGGAACTTGGGGGCGGGGCGGGCAATCTCCGCAGGGGCGGGCTGTTTCACTGTCGGCAATAACGAAGAAGTCGTCATGTAAAACTGCCCCATCTTGCTCAACAACGCCTGCTGCTCTTCAATGCTCAACGTTAAATGCCCCGATGTATTCAAAGTCGGCATGGGAATACCGCTAACCGAAGCAGGCATCCCTCCAGCCACACCGCCCTGCCCAACGGATTGAAACGCCTTCTTGAACCCCTGTTTTTCCGCTCGCCAAGCTTCCAAAAAATCCACCATCGTGTTTTCAGGCTTCAACCCCAACCGCTGGGCTTCCGTGGGAATGTGGCACCCCACAGGCAAGGCGTAAAGCCACTCCACGGTGCGAACATCTCTTGCGGTTAAATCTGCCACGCCATACTGATGGGGTACGTACATAATATCGGTCGGGTCTTCGCTATGCCCCAAAATCCCGAGAGCATGCCCAATTTCGTGCAGAATGGTGTGCTTCACTTCCACAGGGCTATTATATTGGGCAAACAATAAGCCATCTGAAAGCCCGATGGATATTTCCGCCCCGAAAATCTGCCCTTTCGGGTTCCATTCCGTTTTACAATGCCCCAAGCTTTTACGGTCAACCCGTCGCCAAATCAAGTTAATTTGCGATTCATTCAACGAAAGGACTCGTTGAAATTTGACGGCTCCGTTGGTTAATGTCGTCCACGCTTGGAAGGAGTCCCACGCCATGTTCATGTAGGCTTGGGCGTTTTTTTGTTTTTCTTTTTCGTACCACTGGAAGGGGGCTATGTATACCTTTAGGGGCATTACTGCCGTTGCCCAGCGTACCACGTTGCCTTCACGCAAGCAGTGGATGAGGTAGGTATCAGTATTTTCGGGTAGGGTTGGCATGGGTAATGTATCAATAGTAGAATTAAAGGGCAATGCTCTTATTTTAGCAAGGTTTTTTCAAAAGTGAACAAATAGACGAAAAGAAAGGGTTGCCTAAGAGGCATCTTTTTTGTACGCTGGTAATTATAGAAATGGTGTTGGCTTTTTAAAAGCCTATTAGCAATGGAAGAGGTCCGGGTGGTGAGGAAGCCGCCTTGAAAGCGGTTGGCCGCAAGGCTTGCGGGTTCGAATCCTGTCTCTTCCGCCATTTTTAAATAAAAGCCTTTTGTTTTTAGCAGAAGGCTTTTTGTTTTTACTCCTTATTTAGCCCCCTTAATTTGGGGTATTTTTTGCTTACCCCCTTCCCACATTGCTTTGCTTGTGTTCAAATAACACTATCAATGGTTTCTTTGAACTTCACTTCTTTTTAATTAGATGCTGAACGGAAGGATAGAAGCCTCAAATAAAACAAATTGTTGCAGTATTGCCCGTTTGTTTTGCTAGTTTAAGTTTACTTTATTTATTTGGAGAACCCCATATCGTGTCTAAACGTAGAGTGCTTGTTGCAACAGGTGGTGGCGATTGCCCCGGCTTGAATGCCGTTATTAGAGCCGTGGTTAAACGCTTCAGCTTGGAACCCGATTGGGAAGTGTTAGGTAGCATGGAAGCCTTCAACGGCCTGCTTCGCGACCCCATGGAAGTGGTTACGTTAGACGAAGCCGCTGTTTCAGGCATTCACACCCGTGGCGGTACTATTATTAAAACCACCAACAAAGGGGGGCCTTTCGCTTGGCCTGTTCGTAATCCTGATGGCACTTGGTATACCGTCGACCGTGTTGAAGACTTCAAACAACGCTTAGACCAATTAGGTGTTGAAGCCATTATTTCCATTGGCGGTGAAGGGTCTATGGATATTGCCCACCAATTGGGCAAACGAGGCATTAACGTAGTGGGTGTGCCTAAAACCATTGATAATGACCTTTCCGCTACGGATGTTACCTTTGGCTTTCAAACAGCGGTTGAAATTGCCACTGAAGCCGTTGATAGGCTAGTAACAACGGCTTCCAGCCATAGCCGATTGATGATTTTAGAAGTAATGGGCAGGCACGCTGGTTGGATTGCCTTACATTCCGCTATTGCTGGCGGTGCCGATGTGTGTTTAATTCCTGAAATTCCTTATGATTTAGAGCAAGTGGCTTATAAAATTAACAGACAGATGAAGTCTGAAGGTTTTGCTATTGTGGTTATTGCTGAAGGTGCTAAGGCGAAAGATGGTCATAGCGTTTCTAAAAAAAGCGATGAAGTGGGCTATGCCAACGTGCTTTACGGTGGCGTTGGGCATCAATTGGCTCAAGAATTGAAGCCTCATGTAACGATGGATAGCCGAGTGATGATTTTAGGGCATTTGCAACGGGGCGGTACGCCTGCTGCTTACGACCGTGTACTTTCTACTGAATTTGGCGTAAAAGCAGCTGAATTGGTGTTGGAAGGTCAGTTTGGCATGATGGCTTCTATTCAAAACAACCAAATTACGGCGGTGCCTATTGAAGAAGCTATTAGCGAATACAACTTTGTGAAAGATTCTACCCAGCAAGTAAGAACGGCTAGAGGCGTTGGTATTTGCTTAGGAGACCGTGATTTTGGCCCACAAGTAAAGTGGGATACAGCTGAAAAAATGGCGAATGCCACGGCAAAAGGGTAGTTTCCAAGGTGCTGTTGAAAATAGCGGGCTGGTGGTGCAGATTCTAGGAATGCGGAACGGACTGACGGGCGTGTAGACAAAACTACATAACCGAGGGAGTACCGCAAATGACAACGAAGATGCCCATCAGAGCGTTATTTTCAACAGTACCTAGCGGATTTTTATAAAATGGTTGCAATAGTTGTTTGTTCTCGTTAATATAGAAATCAAGCTAAGGGGGTTTGGCGCAGTTGGTAGCGCGTCTCAATGGCATTGAGAAGGCCAGCGGTTCGAATCCGCTAACCTCCACCATTAAAACCCGAAAGCCATTCATGTTAATGGCTTTCGGGTTTTAATTTTAAGAACGCCCCCTGCTTGGGGGTTTAGGGCGAACCCGTATGGATGCTTTATTCAGGTAAGCCTTTTTAAAACCTCAAGTCGTTCATTTTTTCGGCATTTCTATACCATGCCCTTATTTCAAAAGGCACGACTATGGCGGCAGCGTCATTTTTTATATTATGAAATGTGGTGTTTTGTCATCCTGAACGAACGTAAAGAATCCCCTTAGACAAACACGGGAGATGTTTTGCCTTCGCTCAACATGACGTTATTCAACCTTTGAATTGATATTTAGGATAAAGATAAGCCCGTGTGTTTATGACCCAAACCAAGCCAGTGCCTGTTGTTCAAAATCCGAGGTGCTTTCAGCGAGATCAATTAGCTGGGTTAGCGTGAGTTGCTGGGGGTTTTGGTAGTTGAGTATTGATTCAATAATCGGAGGGGACAGAAGCGTTAAGGCGAGATACTTCTGTATTTTTCTTTTTCCTGATGCTTCGGAGCGGGTCATGTCTTGAACGCTGACTCCCTGCTTCCATTGGGTTTTGTAATGCCACGCTAAGGAAAGTCCTTGAATCAACTGTTCATTCATCTCGTGAATCGATAGAATCCGTTTGTTTCGATGCCCTCGTAAAGTGGTTTGTGCTTGATTGTTAATGAGGATGCTGGTGCTAAGAATGAGGGTTTTTTGATCCATGCTTAAAATTGCTTGAGGGGGCAATTTCAACTTACCGAGTGTCTCATCTAGGGTAAGATGGATTTCCAGTTTGCCGATATCTTTTTGTTTGGTATAAATCACTTTGGCAATGGATGATTTCAATGTGTCTGGAGTGAGGTTTAAAAAAGC